>JAGOSM010000087.1 GCA_018062315.1 Simkaniaceae bacterium
CGGCCGTTGCGGCCGTTGCAGTGTTGTTTGCAGTAGGTCATTTTCATTCGATGAGTGTGGTTGCCCATGTCGGTATGGGTGCTGGAGCAGTAGGAGCAGTAGCTGCGAGTGCTGCTTTTGCTCATTTTTTTGCACAACATCGTTACAAGGACAAGAACCCAACAGAAGGGTCTGTCCAATCATAGGTAGAGTAGGAGCCCCTTCTTTTTACCAGTTTAAAAAGAAGGGAACTCTTAAATTCGAAAGAGGTCTAATTTCTAAATAACCTGAGTTTCGAATTTAACCAGCTAACAGTAAGTACAATACAAGTAAAAAATAGCCTCGCTAACGCTCGGAGCCTCCTTGCAGTCGGCAAAAAGAGCTCTCTAGATTTAAACGGGGGGCTTTTAGAGCTGCAAGAATTAGATTGCTCTTCTCCCTTAAAACATAGAATCGCGTGCTCGTCGCATCGCAGTATCCCGACACAGCTTCACTCCTGCGCCGCGATTTCTCTTTGCTCTAAAAACCCTCGGAGCGGCAATCCTTGCCGCAGTATTTTGAAATTCCGAAGTTATTTTTGATTCACTAAACTTACTTGAAAATTATTGATGAAAAAAGATCTCTACCTGGTTTAAAAATGTTAATTGCCAAAAAAACTTAACCAGGAGAGATCAAAAAAAATGGAAGACTTATACCCAAGAAAACTCAAAATTTGATAGTAACCGCTAAAAAAAACATGATCTAGGGGATATGCTTGATACGCATGATAAAAAAATGGTGTTTCAAAATGGGATCGATTCCTCAACAGTTTCTTCCTTGGTTTCGCATTCTCCTGACCGATGCAACCTTTGGTATTCTAATTTTCGACGTCGAAAATTGATGAGTAGTCCAATAGGAAGTTCTGAAACTTTTAGATAATTGAATAATTGCGCCTGATGCTCGGAAATTAGATATTCGCAACATTTTAGCTCGACAATCACCATCTTCCCAACGACCAGATCTGCACTATATCGCCCAATCACTTTGCCCCTAAATATCACTTCAAATGCTTTCTCTATTTCAACTTGCAATTCCTTCTGTTTCATGGCGATCAGAAGGGCATTTTTGTAGATTCGCTCCTGAAAGCCAGGACCCAGTTCCTTCATCACCTCGAAACAACAACCCAAAATAGTCCTGGTCAGTTCGGCATGCTGTAAGTGATTCTCTTTTTCTTTATCATGCATATCAAGCGTATCCTCTTTATCATGTTTTTTCTCATTTGCATCAAACGCCCTCTGGTTATCTAAATGCCAGATGCACCGATGGGCCTAAATTGATCTCTTACTCGGCTCCGCAATACCTGACCTAACACGGATTCTACAGCAAGGGCAGAAAGTATTGCAAAAAAGCCCATGACTGCTGCCCTAAAATCCTCAAACTGTTCGTAGTAAGTGTTATAAATCACCCGTTCCTTCATCCACTTCCACAGTCGCTCTATCGGATTTAAATTGGGGCTGTATGGAGGCAAAAAATGCAGCTCGATTTTTGATGTTGTCAGGTGCTGCTTCACCGCCTTATTTCGATAATACGGCGCATTGTCACAAAATACATGGATTTTGCTCTTGCACGGGTAAGCTTCTTCGATCTTTTGAAAAAAACAAATCGTGGATTCTGCATTTAGAGTTTGATCTTCTTGGATCACGATATTGTGAGAGACAATATCGATTGCTCCTGAAAGGTTGAGTCTCGAACAACCTGTATTGGCTAGGATCTCTTTACGAACCCCCTTTTTGATCCATCCATAAGCTGGTTGCACATTATGCGTGGGATGAACGCCGTCTATGAAACAAATGGTTTCGTCTTCTGGAAGTCCCTGTCGTAGTTTTTCATATGCGGCGAGCCACTCTTCCTGTTGTTCCTTGCTTGCCTTGCCGGGCACAGTCGCGGGCTTTTTGTAAGAGAATCCGTGCCTTTGGAGCCAAGTCCTCATCCCAGGAACCGTGTAGATGACACCAAAAGTCGCTTGTACATACGCTATGATGTCCTTCACGTAAAGATAAGTGTGTGTTCGGAGGTGGGCGTCAATCTGCTCGGATTGTTCTTTGGAAAGTTTCTCCTTGGAACCGCCGCTTTCGGGCGCTAACTTTTTGGAGGCTTTGTAATCCTCAATATGGTCACGAACTGCCTGGTCAGAGATGAACAAAGCCACTGCAATTTGTTGAGGTGACCACCCTCGATCATAGAGAAGTACAGCCTTGATGCGATCCGCTATGCGTTTATCTCGCTCCTGCTTATGTTGAGCCCGGAGGGTATCTCGTTCTTGGTCACTCAAAAAATTCATGCAAGCATGATGCCGTCAAGCAAAATTTTTTGCATTCAAATTTTTCATCCACGAAGGGTATAACAGCTCTATATTGCGGTGTAGATTACTTTTGGAAATACTTTAAGTCTGAATGGGATAAGCATCTTATTGCCCTTGAAAAATCAAATCGGGGTCCTGTAATTATTATGTCTAGTTCAGAGATGATGACCATTGTTATTCTGTTCCATCAATCAGATTATCGAACATTTAAGCATTTTTATGAACATGTTGCCATGCATCTCAGAAAAGAGTTTCCTCAACTCCTTAGCTACTCACGGTTTGTTCATAAAATGAAGGAGTTATTTCTTCCTCTATTTGCTTATCTTTTACATCGCAGGGGAACCATCACAGGCATTGCCTTTATTGACTCAACGTCGCTGATAGTGTGCCATAACAAGCGCATTCGAAGAAATAAAGTTTTTAAAAATCTTGCAAAAAGGGGAAAAACGACAGCAGGGTGGTTCTATGGATTTAAACTTCATCTGATTATCAATGACATGGGAGAAATTTTGGCTTTTCAATTAACCCAAGGACATATTGCTGATATTGCAGTTGCTGAAACATTGACTCAAGATATTACAGGCAAGATGTTTGGAGATAAAGGTTATATTTCATCCTCTCTTGGGAAAAAACTTTTAGAGCGTGGCCTGCAATTATTTACAACTATACGAGCCAACATGAAACAAAAACTTATGAATCTACAAGATAAAATCTTATTGAGGAAAAGATCAATTATTGAAACTGTAAATGACCAGCTAAAGAATATTTCTCAAATTGAACATACACGCCATAGAAGTCCTCAAAATTTTCTCGTAAATCTACTTGCTGGAGTTGCAGCCTATACTCATCAACCTAAAAAACCATCTTTGAAGTTAGATTCCATCAAAAATGGTCTTGTATTAGCCTAGTGTTGGTATCAGATTTGGTCCGGAACTTTGGAAAGATTGCGGCAAGGATTGCCGCTCCGAGGGTTTTTAGAGCAAAGAGAAATCGCGGCGCAGGAGTGAAGCTGTGTCGGGATACTGCGATGCGACGAGCACGCGATTCTATGTTTTAAGAGAGAAGAGAAATTGAATTCTCGCAGCTCTAAAAGCCCCCCGTTTACATCTAGAGAGCTCTTTTTGCCGACTGCAAGGAGGCTCCGAGCGTTAGCGAGGCTATTTTTTTGGCTTATCCTACTGGTTTTTAATCGAATAAACTCGAAACTCAGGTTAGATAAGCTAAGAGTTGCTTTGGTTGAGTAATACGTCCAACGGGCTCTTTCCCATTATAGGAAAAAGAATCTCCCGTTTGTGCTATGTAGGCACGGCAGGCGTTCCCCCATTTATCTGATGAGAGTTTTTCGTTCA
>JAGOSM010000088.1 GCA_018062315.1 Simkaniaceae bacterium
CATATTGGACGATATACCCTCCCATTAGAGGGGCAATCAAGGGAGTTATCCCAACAAAAATACTGACATAGCTGAGTTGTTTGGTCAGAGTATGACCTAGATAGATATCCCTCATGAGAGCATATCCTACGGCATTTGCAGAGCCAATACCGATACCTTGAATGAGTCGTCCTATGATCAGTAGAGTGATACCAGGCGTTAACATGCAAATTAAGGATCCAATACAAAAAATGATTAATCCTACGAGAAGGTTAATTTTTCTCCCAAATGCATCAGATAAAGGGCCATATAAAAGTTGAGAGAAGGAAAATCCGATTAAAAAACAGGAAAGAGTGAGTTGAATATTTAGGTTAGATGTGTGAAGCTCTTCAGCCATGATGGGAAATGCAGGTAAATAAAGGGTGCTTCCTGCATTTCCGAGGGCAATCGCTGCAATCACTAACTTAGAAATGGTGCTCTGAGTGATTGATTTTGACATTAGACTGCTTATATCACCCGATGATAAAAAGGTCTATTGTCTTTTAATGAGAGAAACAAGGGTCTCTTGAAAAGAAGAGGGGGAGAGATCGATCACTTCAAAGGCTCCCTTCTTGAGGTAGTATGGCGCTATCTTTGGATTTGATGTGAAATTAAAAATGAGTTTAAAACGGTAATCATTACGTAGTAACTCATCCTCTCCTTGATAGAAGATCACTTCAGCTTCACTTAAAGAAATAGAGGTTCCTTGAGGGACAAGGAGAAAAATAAAAGCTCTTGGGTAAAGCTCCCTAAAGAGAGACAGATCGAGAGCGTAGGGGAGGATAATGAGAATAGAGTCGTGTCTAAATCGGTAATAGACAAGAGAAGCACTCTCTTGCTTCCACCGGTTGTGTTGCCAGAGCCATTCATGAGGGCGCTCTGCAATAGAGACCTCTAGAAGAGTGAGGGCCTCTTTCATCAATCGTTCCATTTCACTTTCCATGGGGAGCGATAGATTGGGGTAAAGAGGTTCACTATAATGAATGAGGTATTTTCCCTTCCCTCTTTTAATGGTCGCTACAATAAGGGGGGAATTAGTTCGGTAAGCGAGAAGAACAGGAGCTGGTGAGGTATAGGCGCGTCTTCCAAAGAAAAGGGAAGAAAAGGGACTTTCAGGGAGCCCTTGATCTCCCACAATGCCGAGAAATTTCCCTTGTTTAAGAGCTCGAAGTCCTTCTTTTAAGGCCCCTTTGGGAGTGATCATTTTACCCCCAAATCGCTCTCTAATTGAAAGAATCCATTGGTAGAGATGCTTATTTTTAATAGGTCTTCCAATAGCAACTCCGGGCATTCTTCGAGAACCATCGAGAAAAAGGACTTCCCAGTTAGCCTGATGCCCCACAAAGAAAATAAGCCCTTTTCCCTCATTAAGTAGCGCTTTAGCTAGATCAGGATTTTGGCAGATCACTTCGTTTTCTAAATCGGACGTAACACTCCATTTTGGGTATTCAAGAAGAACTGTCATGAGATTTTGACAGGAAGCCTTGGCAAGGGTTTTAAGTTCTTCCTCTTTCATGTTAGGAAAGGCAAGGGCAAGATTGGCAAGGGATCTCTTTCGGTAGCGGGGAACGAGGTAGTAGGAAAGGCTCCCCAGGCGCCTCCCGATAAAGTGGATGGCTGTAAGTGGCAGAAAGGCCAAAGGAAAGGTAAGGACCCTGAGAATTAGGGTTTTAAACATCGATTAATGAGTTGATTTAGCTGGTTGGGGAAATCTAGGTAGTGGACGCTATTTCTGATATTTTGAGATCGAATCCATGTTTTTGGGTGGGACAAGGCTTGGGTAAGAGTATGAGCAAAACTTTCAATATCTTCTAGGGAAGGGATAATGGCTCCGATGGAATTTTTTAATATCTCAGAACCGCCGTTATGTTTTGATGAGATCACAAAAAGACCCATTGCAAGAGCTTCTACTGTGACATTTGCAAAAGGGTCATAATAGGAAGGGATCACAAGAGCATCACAAAATTGATAGAAAGAGCGCACATCATGGCGAGGACCAAAAAAGGTGACATGAGAGGAAAGCCCTAAAGTAGCGGCTAATGCTTTGTAGCGGGGAATGTTTTTTTCTTTACCAATGACAGAAAGGTGGAAGTCTCGAATAGGAAGGGTTGCAAGCGCTTTTAAAAGAGGCTCGAGTCCTTTTCTTTCATACCCGTTGCCAATAAAGAGAAATTGAAAAATATTGGGGTCCAGTTGGAGTAAAGGAGAGAGGCGCGATTTATTTTCAATCCAGGTATTGAAATCCTTCTCCATATCTTTCCATTCCACCCCGTTATGAATCACTTCAATTTTTTCAGGAGGAGTGTTGTAATAGTGAAGAATTTCCCCTTTAACCATGTGAGAATTGGTAAAAAGAACCTTGAGTTCAGGAGATTCAAACGACTCTTTTTCAATATGGAGAATCAAACGATTTAAAGGATTCAAAGGGGCTGTGACTCTTTTTAAAATGGAATCAGTCATGACCCTTTGTTTGAGATAGGCGGCATGAACTCCATTCCCTGCCCGGATGTGGGTGGGGTGTTTATTTCTATCCATGCCAAGAATAATGTCAAAAGGATGATCTTTTAGGTAGTGAGTCACCTTTTGGTCAAATTCTTGGATCTTTCTCCAGCTGAATTTTTTAGTTACAGAGAGTTTTACAAAAGAAATTGAGGGATCATTTTGAGAAACAGGGTCACTTGTCAAAATCGTGACTTTTCCCTGTCTTTTTGCAAAGGCTTGGGCTAATTTTGAGGTGTACTTTTCAAGTCCCCCAAGGGAAGAAAATTGGCGTTTGAGAATGCAAATTTTTGTCATGAATCTTTTTCAGTTACAGTAATTGAATTTCCTTGAAGTTCAAGATTAAAATTGAGAGGAGTTTTATCCTTTACATAGAGTTTAAAGTGATTCATATAATTACGGAAGCGGTTTCTTAAATATTCTTCTCGAACCCTTGGTTGTAAATCTCGAATTTCTGCATCAGACACATCCGACATCAAGGTGCTTACATATCTGTCTTCTAAAGAGCGGTGGTTGATAAATTGCGTTGTCCAATCGAGTTGTTTGGGAGTCGTAATGATCACAATTTCCATCATATCTCTCATGATTTCAAGAAAGAGTTCGCTGACCCCTGAAGCATAAAGGGGCTTTGCAATCATATTTAGGCCATATTTTACTTGAATAAGAGGAGACGGAATGATGTGAATTTTTTGAACATTCATGAGGCTTGCATATTGGGGGGGGAAGAAGAGAGAAACGGGGATGGGGTTTTTAATCGGAAGGAGTTCTGAACGGAGGAAGTCGATTCGGAGGTATTTTGCATTGGGATCATTAATTTCAATCGGTGTTTCAGATAAAACAGGAAGAGAGATCTGTTTCCAGTGATTAGGTACATAGTAAGAGACAGTATCTTTTTCGAGTTTCGAGTCATTTTCTCGAATATCGTCAAGCTGCGCTTTGGAAATATCGCTTAAATTGAAGGTTAGTTTAAGTCCTCGAGTTTTAAGTTTTTTCACCTGCTCCTCGGGACCACTTACAGTAATGTGGAGCTGGTAGGGCCAAATATCGAGAAATTGGTATCCTTTGGGTGCTTCCCCAATGGGCTGGGTGATGATGATAGGTATTTTTTCTGTAACCAGTTTAGTGAGCTTAATGATGAATTTCTTGTGGG
>JAGOSM010000037.1 GCA_018062315.1 Simkaniaceae bacterium
ACTTCAACAGAGATTTGAATAAGGCCATATGCGTCGCAGAAATAGCCAAAGCTGTCATGAGAAACGATGACAGCATCCCCTTGTGTTTTCTCAAGTAATTTATGCAGGTGGAGATCGAGCGATTTTAATTGTTCTTTGAGTACGAGAGTGTTGCGTCGATAGAGGGCTTCATGTTCTGGAAAAAGTTGACTTAATGCATCGCAAATCCAATCAACTTGTACACTCACCATTTTGGGATTCATCCACACATGGGGATCTTTATTTTTTTCGACAAGGGGGAGAATGGTAAGGTCATTTCGCTTAGATTGAATGAATTTGAGGATAGGTTGTTCAAAATTTTCCCCTAAGCTGATCCATAGTTTGGCTTGGCTGAGGCGATGGGCATCTTGCGGAGTGGGTTCATAAAGGTGGGGATCCACGTTATTTGGGACAGCAGAGAGGATATCGACCGTGCCATCTGCGATTTTTGTAACCAAAAAAGTGTAAGGGGGAACAGGGACTACGACAAGGGGGAGCTGGGAGGTCGGGGCGGTGGAACAGCCTAAAAAAAGGCAAAACAAGAGGGAAAAAGCGATTCTCATATATTTAAAGCATAAATTAACCCTTCTTGCTTGTCAAATAAATGCCTATTCTTTACCCTTTTTTCAATTTTCAGGAGGAATGTCCGAGTGGCTTAAGGAGCACGCTTGGAAAGCGTGTAAACATGAAAGTGTTTCGTGGGTTCGAATCCCTCTTCCTCCGTTTTTTTTTGTTGTAGTGAAAAATTGATAAATAAGATACATCCTTGCAAATATGAAATGTCCGTTCTGTGGTCATGAAGACTCGAAAGTAACAGACTCGCGTAATGCAAGTGAAACGAATGCCGTGCGTCGCCGCAGGGAGTGTCTTAAGTGTTCTCATCGTTTTACAACGTTTGAGACAGTCGATCTGGCGATGCAGGTGCATAAGCGCGATGGTCGTTACGAAGATTTTCAAATCGAGAAATTGATTCGGGGGCTTGCCTCCGCATGTCGCCACACTCGCATCAGTCACGAAATGGTCAGAACCCTTGCGTCTGAAATCTCGGCAGAGATTATGGAGAAGCAGGTGAGGTCTGTTGAAGCCACAGAGCTCGGAGAGCTTGTCATGAAGCGGCTTCAAAAATTAGATACCATTGCCTATATTCGATTCGCATGTGTATACCGTCGGTTCAAAGATATGGATGAACTGATGCATGCCATTGAAAAAATTACCCCAAGCCTTTCTTTAGAAAACTAGACTATCAAAGGAGTATCAGATGGGTCTTACAAAGAGCCAGATTGCAGAGTTGAAGGCCCGCTTAGAGCAGCTTCGACTTCAGTTAACGCACAATGTACAAGTTGCTTCAAAAGATGTTAAAGACGCTGAGGGACATAAAGGTTATTCCCAGCATCAGGCTGATGAAGGAACTGATGATTTCGATAGAAGTGTCAGTATTGAATTGACCTTTCAGGAATGTGAAGTTTTACGTCAGGTGGAACGAGCTTTAGAGAAAGTTGAAGAAGGTTCCTATGGGATTTGTGATATTACCAACGAAGAAATCCCTATTAAGAGATTGGAAGCAATTCCTTATGCAACAATGACAGTCGCTGCTCAATCTAAACTTGAAAAGGAGAAAAATCTTTTTTGAAGGCAGCATTTACATTTGTTCTGATTTTATTTCTCGATTTTTTTTCTAAGACCTTGACTCTTAGGTTTATTTCTCCCCGTGGAGGAATAGATCTGATGAGTTGGGGGGTTGATTTTTCTCTTGTTCATGTTGTCAATCGAGGGGGGGCATGGGGGATTTTTGCCGATCATCACTTGTGGCTGCTTGGAGGAAGGATTGCGATTGTCGCTGGGATGGTGGGATATCTTTGTTTAAAAAGGAAAGAGAAGGCTCATCAAATCCCTTTTTCGATGATCATTGCAGGGGCAATAGGCAATATTCTTGACTGCCTTATTTATGGGCATGTGATTGACATGTTAAAGTTTACATTTTGGGGCTATGAGTATCCTGTATTTAACATTGCTGATGCAGCGATTGTTTGTGGGGTAGCTCTTTTGGCTGTTCAGTCGTTATTCAAAAAGAAAAAAGTGGATGATGATTTTCCTCCCACTTTTCGAACGACATTTTAAGTAAATATCATGGAAGCCTCGAAATATTTTTTATATCATGTGCTTCTTTCGGGGAAAGAAATGGAATCTTTAGTGGGGGCAATGCCCTCCTTTCGGATGTACAATGTATCTCAAGTGACTTCTGAAAGAGAGATTTCATTCGGACAATTTCTTTCTGCGTATCACCTCTATATAGAAGGGTTGACAAGGGGGGAGGTAGTGATCAATGCTCCTCTTTTTTCAGCAGCATGGTCGGCTGTTCCAGAGGCCATTTCGAGTCAAGAAATGAAAGATGGCCGTTTTTTACAGAAAGCGGTGGAGCCGGTTATTCAGTTAAGGGCCCATTTTTACTCCATTTCTGAAGGCGAAGTTAGGCCTATGTCATTTGGGAAAGGAAGTATTTCATGGGGTATTCAATTTGGATTTCCTTTACTATATAGGGATGCAAAGACCAAGGAAGTGATTGAAACGCTTAAAAAGGGGGGAGGAAATGTCCCTCTTTTTCAAGCTTTAAAGGGATGGATGCGGACCCACACGCGTCCTGCTAAGATGAGAATTGGGGAGATAGAGGTGATTACGTCTCTCAGGAAAGGAGTTAACTGTGAAATTTAAAGTCATATCTATAGGAAATGAATTACTGAGTGGAGATACCATCAATACGAATGCAGCTTATCTCGGCAAGCGGCTTTCTGAAAATGGGTATGATCTCGATAGTGTCGAGACAATCAGAGATGTCAAATCGGTGATTAAAGAAACGTTCCAAAAGGCTCTTCAGGAAGGGGGAGTGATTATTGTCACAGGAGGCCTTGGAAATACCCATGATGATTTAACTGCAGAAGTGGCCTGTTCTTTGTTTAAGATAGCTCCCACTCCTCTTCAAAATCGATGGGGGACGGCGGATGGATGGAATTTTGAAGGTCGGCTTTTTCTCCTTCCGGGAGTTCCTGTTCAGATGCAAGAAATGTTTGAGGCTTATCTTGTTCCTTATTTTTTGAAGACGATTCCCACAACGAAGACGTTTCGCACTGTGAATTTAGCGCTTCTATCAGAAGATATAGTGGATCCTTTTTTACTTAAACTGCAGGCAAAGCATCCTGGGGTGGAGATAGGGATTTGTCCAAGTTACGGGAAACTTGCCATCCATTTTTCTGGGAAAGGGGACTTGACGCCTCTTGTTGAAGAGCTGCGAACCCAATTTTCTGGGGCTTTATTTGAAGATTCTTCCTTATCTCACGTGATCCACCGGGTGATGATTGAGGAGGGGCTGACTTTAGCTCTTGCAGAATCTTGTACAGGGGGATATATCGCAAGCTCTCTTTGCTCTATTCCAGGTGCATCTGCTTATTTTTTAGGAAGTATGGTGTGTTATTCAAACCAGCTTAAAGAAGAATTTTTAGGGGTAAAGAAAGAGTTGCTTCAGAGCGAGGGGGCTGTAAGTGAGGCTTGTGCGAATGCAATGGCTGCAGGACTGAAGGCAAGAACAAAAGCAGATTATGTAGTGGCTGTTACCGGGGTTGCAGGCCCTTCTGGAGGGACGGAAAAAGCTCCTGTTGGCACCGTATGGCTTGCTATTGGAGATCCTCAAGGAGATATTGAAACTTTCTGTTTACAATCGAAAGGACGAAACCGGACAACAATGATTGAATTTACAACGCAAATGGTATTGGCACGCTTATGGAAACAACTTACCGCTTAATTGATAGTGGCAATGAAAGGAAGCTCGAACAATTTGGCCCTTATATTATAGAAAGACCATGTCCCATGGCTCTTTATAGGCCTAAACAATCAAAATGGATAGCGGATGCTTCTTTTTGCAGGCAAGAGGGGTGGCGTTATCAACGCACATTGCCTCCTTCTTGGGTGGTTGTATTTCGAGGATTGAAATTTAAAATTTCATTGACCGATTTTGGTCATGTGGGTCTTTTCCCCGAGCATGCGATGCATTGGGATCTCAAAGCGAAAAAGGGGTTAAATCTTTTTGCCTATTCTGGAGGGATGAGTCTTGCTTTAGCGCAGAAAGGGGGAGAGGTGTGTCATGTGGATGCATCTAAGCCTATGGTGAGTTGGGCCCGGGAAAATGCAGATCTCAATCAGATAACTACTGTAAGATGGATTGTTGATGATGCTCTTAAATTTCTCAAAAGAGAAGCGAAGAGAGGGGTAAAATACGACGGGATTGTTCTTGATCCTCCTACATTTGGAAGGGGTAATCAAGGTCAAGTTTTTAAAATAGAGAGAGATTTGCCCCCTTTACTTGAAGCAGTCAATGAGGTCTGTGCGAAGGAAAATGGGTGGGTTCTTCTCACGACGCATACTCCAGGATTGACAAACACCATTCTTGGAAGGATGTTGATCGATGCTTTAGGAGAGGGGAAAATTACAGGAAATGAAATGTTGCTTGAAGGGGAGGTCCCTTCAGGGTACTTTGCGAGGTGGAATGCTAACGAGTGTACATAATCCTAGAGTCAAGCAAATGGTAAGACTCAAGGATAAGCGAGAAAGGGATTTAACAGGGCAGTTTCTAATCGAAGGATATCGAGAAATGGCTTCTGCAGTGAAAGGCGGCGTTGAGTTTGTCGCAATTTACTACTGTCCTGATTTATATTTAGGGATTAATGAGGAAGATTTACTCTCTTCGATTCAAGCCCCTCTTTATGAGGTGGCGGCCGATATTTTTAAAAAAATTTCCTACAGAGATCGTCCAGATGGGCTCATTGGGATTGCCAAGCAAATGGGCAGAAAGCTGAAAGATTTACCGAAAACAGATTTTTTGGTGATAGCTCAGTCCATTGAAAAGCCAGGTAATTTAGGGACAATTTTACGTTCTGCTGATGCCGCAGGCGCAGATGGGGTTCTTGTAGTAGATCGATGCACCGATATTTATAATCCTAATGTGGTGCGCTCGAGTGTCGGGACGTTGTTTACCGTTCCCATTGTTGAGACAACAACGCAGGAGGCGCTCGCTTTCATTAAGGAAAAAGGGATTGAAGTGTATGCTGCAACTCCAGATGCAGAGCTCTCTTACCGAGATATTCATTATCAGAAAGGGGTTGCGATTGCGGTTGGAACGGAGCAGCTTGGTTTAACTTCGGAATGGATGGCTCTTAAACAAGTCAAAATTCCTATGTATGGTAGTGCAAATTCACTCAACGTCGCGATGGCAACGACACTCCTCCTTTATGAGGTCGCCTATGCATTACATCGATAATCACCTTCTTATCGGGATCAAACCTCCTGGCATGCAGACACAGCCTGATTTTGAGGAGATGATGAAGCAGGTGGTGAAGAAGAAGTTTGATAAGCCTGGAAAAGTGTTTCTTCATGCAGTGCATCGCCTTGATACGCCAGTTGGAGGACTTGTTCTTTTTGCAAGGACGACAAAAGCCCTTTCTAGATTAAATGCAATGATGCGCCAGCATGAGATTACCAAAGGATATAAGGCGCTTATTGAAGGGAAAATGCCCGCTATTTCTGGGGAGCTTATTCATTATCTTGTGCATGGAGATCGGAGAGCTGAAATTTCTGTGAAGGACGACCCGCAAGCTAAAGAGGCGATTCTTTCCTACATTCAAAAAGGGAAAGAAGTGTTGATTACTTTAAAAACAGGCAGGTATCATCAGATTAGGGCTCAACTTGCCGCTGTGGGATGTCCTATTATTGGGGACAGTAAATATGGGAGTCGAGTTCCATATGCCGCTGGTATTGCATTACGAGCAACAAAACTCGCTTTTATTCATCCCGTAACGAAGGCCCCACTTGTCTTTGAGGTTTGAATAATAATCTTCTATCTGTAATACTGTGGCAGCATTTAACCTGAGATGTTAGGAGCATACATGAAGGCTGCAATTACAGAATCTATAGACCAAGCAATTAAGGCAATTGAGTTTTTAAAGACATCTGAATCTCTGAATTTTCTTGTTCAGATGGCGGAAGAACTTGTCGCTTGTTTGCAAAGAGGAGGAAAAGTCATCGTCGCTGGTAATGGGGGTTCTTTATGTGATGCGATGCATTTTGCAGAAGAATTGACAGGTTTTTTTCGGAAGAAAAGACAACCTCTTGCAGCACTTGCTTTGTCGGACGTAAGTCATATGAGTTGTGTTGCCAATGATGTAGGGTTTGAGCATGTTTTCGCGCGGAGTGTAGCGGCACTCGGGAAAAAGGAAGATCTCCTTGTTGTTCTCACAACAAGTGGGAATTCGACGAATTTAGTTTGGGCTGTAGAAGTAGCAAAAGAGCTCGGGATGAGAACGGTAGGGTTTTTGGGAAAAACAGGCGGAACTCTGAAAGGAATGTGCGATCTAGAGTGGGTAGTGGGAGGATTTCCTTATTCAGATCGTATTCAAGAGGCGCATATGTGCGCGATTCATATTATCATTGAAATGATGGAAAAGGAAATGGAGAAACACCTGTGTCAGAATCCCTTGAACGAATTATTGTCAGTTGCATCGAGCGCCAAACTTCCTTAAGGTATATTCTTTATCCCTTAAGTCTTCTTTTTCAAGCAGGAGTCATACTTCGCAATAAAGCTTATGATAGAGGGTGGCTCTCTCAAAAGCGGATCCCTAACCAGGTGATCAGCATAGGGAATATCGTTGCGGGAGGAACTGGAAAAACTCCGTTTTTGATGTTGCTTCTTAAAGCAGTGGCTAAAGGGACTGTCTTAACTCGAGGGTATCGAACAGCAGATGAGCCCCGGATGATTGTAAATCGACTTCCTCATATTGGCGTCCGTATAGGGAAGAACAGGATTAAAGGAGCGGTTGGAGCAGAAGGTCCTATTTTTTTAGATGATGGGATGCAGTATCGTAAATTGCATCGAGATATTGAAATTGTTGTGATGAATGGAGAGGATCTTTTTGGCAAAGGGTATTTTTTGCCAAGAGGGTTTCTTAGGGATTCTCCTGAGAGATTGGCTCGAGCTGATTATATCATCCTCAATCATGTGGATAGGCAAGCTCAATTTGATGAGCTAGAAAAACAGATTCGTAGATACTCGGCAGCGCCCATTATCGGAACTTCATTTGTTTTGCGCCGTTGTTATGAAGGGCAAAAGGTTGCTCTTTTTTGTGGGATAGGAAGCCCTGCTACTTTTATTAAAGCAGTAGAAAAAGGGGGAGGTCAAGTTGTAAATACCTTGATTCTTCCTGACCATGTTGCTCCGACGAAAAAGGAGCTTAAAGAATTTAGTCTTGTTTCTAAGGAAAAGGGGGCAGAAAGACTTCTCTGTACAGAAAAAGATTGGGTAAAATTAGAGACCCCATTAGAATCCCACCTCGATATAGAGTGTGCTTACGGAGAGATGGAAGTGATTTATGGGGAGAGTGAATTTGAAGCATTAATGAGGAAAATTGTATGAAGCCTTGGGTTAAAATTATTATTGGTCTTGTTCTTGGAGTGGCATTTGGACTCTTGGCAGGTCAGCAATATGATTTTCTTGTAAAAATTGGTAAGGCCTTTATTGACTTACTTAAAATGCTCGTGGGGTTGATCGTGTTTTCCTCCCTTGTTACAGGGATGTGTCATATTAATGACCCAAAAAAAATGGGAAGAATTGGGTTTAGGACTCTCGCATTTTTCACTGTTACGACCCTGATTGCCATTTTCATTGGGGTTGTTATTGCCTATATTTTAAAGCCAGGGGAAGGGCTTACTCTTGCCTTGCCAGTAGGGGGAATTACATCTGGGAAAATGTCTCTTGATGATTTTCTTTTTTCTATTATTCCTTCAAACCCCTTTGCTTCTTTTGCGGAAGGGAATATTTTACAAATTATTGTTTTTGCCATTCTATTTGCCTTTGCAATTACGCTAACAGGAGAGAAGGGAAAGCCTGTTTTGCATTTTTTGGAATCAGTTAGCGAAATTATGTATTCTTTGACTCATTTTGTAATGAAGCTTGCTCCCTATGGAGTCTTTGCTTTAATAGCCTCTGCCATTGGATCCATTGGTCTTAAAGTTGTATATCCTTTAATAAAGGTATTGGCAGCAAATTATATCGCTTGCTTGATTCAGATTGTGGTTGTGTTTTCTCTATCATTGAAGTGTTTAGCTGGGGTGAAAGTAGCCCCCTTCTTTAAGGGGATGAAAGATGCGATTGTATTGGCATTTACTACGTGCAGTTCGAGTGCGACCCTTCCAGTTTCTTTAGATTGTGCAAAAAATCATCTTGGGATTTCTTCTGATATTTCGGGGTTTGTCCTTTCTCTTGGATCAACCATTAATATGAATGGAGCAGCAATTGGACAGTCGATTGCAGCTATTTTTATTGCGCAAGCATATGGAATCGAGCTAACTTGGGTAAAGCTTTTAGTTCTCTTTTTAACTGCATTGGTATCTGCTGTGGGAGCTGCAGGGATTCCTGGGACAGGGATTATTATGTTATCAGTAGTTTTAAATGCAATGGGGCTTCCTCTTGAAGGGATTGCGCTTGTCGCAGGCATTGATCGCATTCGAGAAATGATGAGTGCAGTGACTAATGTTCTTGGAGATGCTGTTGCGACAGTTTATGTCGCAACAAAAGAAAAACAGATTAACCTTGCGACATATCATCGCACGACATGGTTGGAGTAAGCTTTGGAAGAAATGACAATTACTCTCCCAAAACTGGGGGAATCTATTGTGAGTGCTACGGTCATTCAGTGGTTTAAACAGGAAGGAGATCCCATTTCCCTTGATGAGCCTCTTCTTGAGGTGGCGACAGATAAAGTCAATAGTGAGATCCCATCACCGGTAACCGGCATTTTAAAAAAAATACTTGTTTTAGATGAGGGAGATGTAGAAGTGGGGCAGCCCCTTGCGGTTATCGCCACTTCAGAAAAAGTGATCCAAGAAGCAGTCAAAAGAGAAGAGCAAAAAGCGAATTGCTCTTCTGGAATGAAAGATTTTTTATCTCCCGCAGTTCTGAGATTAGCTAGAGAAAAAGGGTTAGATGTTGCTGAACTTGAGAAAATGACAGGGTCGGGCAATGGGGGCAGAGTCACAAAAAAAGATCTAGAAGAGTATTTGTTAAAAGAAGTGAAGCAAGAACCTGTCAGCAGCTGTGGCGTTGAGAGGGTGAAGATGACTCACATGAGAAAGGCGATTGCTGATCACCTTGTCCGTTCTTTTAATGAAACTCCCAGTGCGACATTAATTACTGAAATCGATGTTACCCGAGTAGTTCAGGAAATTCAGAAAACGAAAGAGTCATTTTTTGCAAAGCACGGGTATAAAATATCGATTACCAGTTATTTAGCTAGAGCGATTGCTTCTGCTGTCAAAGAATTTCCCCTTGTGAATTCTTCTCTTGAAAAAGATACGATTTTACTGAAAAAACAGGTGCATTTGGGCATTGCAGTGAGTATTAAAGAGGGATTACTTGTGCCTGTGATTAAGGATTGTGATACGTGTTCCCTTGAGGAGATTGCTAAAAAGGTGGCAGTCCTTTCGACGAAAGCGCGGGAGGGAACCTTATCTCCTGAGGAAGTGCAGGGGAGCACCTTAACGATGACCAATTTTGGGATGTCGGGGATTATGATAGGAATTCCTATCATTCCATATGGAGAAACCGCAATCCTAGGGGTGGGGGCCATTCAGAGAAAGGTTGTCCCTCTTGAAGGAGAGTCCTTTGGGATTCGGCAGATGATGCATCTTTCGCTGACCTTCGATCACCGCGTATTTGATGGAATGTACGGCTGCGGCTATTTAGGAGCGATTAAGGCATCTCTTGAAAAGAGCTCTAAATCTCATGATCCTGCGCATTAGTAAATCCCGGTTTGCCATCAAATAAATAGAGATTCTCCGTTTTAATGATGTCATATTTTTTGGAAAGCTCGCCGAGTAAAGTGGCGATTTCATGCCCGGTACACCCCCCCTTTTTAAGAAAACGGTAACGCCATTGCTCAATGCAAAACGTCTCTTTTTGTCCTTCTGGAAAAAGGCGTGCCCCCCGATTCCCTACATATTTTAGTTCAAATCCTGCAGTAGAATGGTGAGTGAGCTCTTCTGCAAGCTCTTTACCATAAAAATAAACATCGACCCCAATCAATTCCCTTTTCGGGTTTAAGGGAGTCGTGTGCCCGTGTGTAGCAGTGGCTGTTTGGGCCTTGTCACTCACGGGGTGGAGGGTTGTGGGTTTTTTGCCAAGGCGCTGAATGACGGCATCTCCAAATTCTTTCGTCCCCACTTTTTGTTTGCTTACCCCTTCTGCAAAAAGATCATAGGTGTGAATGCCATCTTCGATTGTTTTGAGCCAAGCATTGTGGATGAGGGCTGCAATAGGGGACTGCCCAATGTGATGCAACATGAGGACGGAAGCGAGGATCATGGCTGAGGGATTAGCCATATTTTGGCCAGCCCTTCGGGGGGCAGATCCGTGAATGGCTTCAAACATCGAGCCTTGAGTTCCAATATTTGCAGAGCCGACAAGCCCAACAGACCCGCTGATTTGTGCAGCCACATCTGATAAAATGTCCCCATAGAGATTTGGCAAGACAATCACATCAAATGCCTCGGGAGTGTCGGCAAGTTTTGCAGCCCCAATATCAACAATCCAATACTCATTTTCAATGGAGGGATAATCTTTTGCGACTTCATCAAATGCTTGTCTAAAAAGGCCATCTGAAAATTTCATGATGTTATCTTTAGCAAAACAAGTCACCTTTTTTCTGCCGTGCTGCTTCGCATATTCGAAGGCATAACGACAGATTTTTTCTGATCCAGCTCTCGAAATGAGTTTGATAGATTCGCAAACGTTCGGTGTTTGTCTATATTCGATCCCAGCATAGAGATCTTCTTCATTTTCCCTGATAATTACGACATCCATATTGGGATGTTTTGTTCGAACAAAGGGAGAATAAGAAATACAGGGACGTATATTCGCATAAAGGCCGAGAGTCGTTCGAATGGTGACGTTGAGACTCTTAAAGCCCCCTCCCTGAGGAGTGGTCATCGGAGCTTTGAGAAAGGCCTTCGATTTGCGGATTACATCCCAGGTTTCTGTGGTAATCCCGGTGGGTATTCCCTTTAAATAGACTTTCTCTCCCATCTCTACTTCATGGATTTCAAGAGAGGCTCCAGCAGCCTCTAAAAGGCGTAGGGTTACGGCGGTAATTTCAGGGCCAATTCCGTCGCCCCTTGCTACAGTTATTGGTGTCTTCATAATAGTGACTTGTATATAATTCCTGAATTATGTTGAAGGAGCTTTTCACTACACAGCAGAAAATTATCGATGATTTCTTTAAGAATATTGATGTTGGAGATGCTGAGCGGATCCTAGTGGCGATCGAAGAGTGTAAAGGATCATTGATTTTTACTGGAGTGGGTAAAAGTGGTTTGATTGCAAAAACTTTGGCAAACACCTATTTATCTCTTGGAAAAAGAGCTCATTATCTCTCTCCTCTTGACGCTCTTCATGGAGATATTGCTGCCGTAAATCAGGGAGATCTCGTCATTTTTCTTAGTAAAGGAGGAGGAAGTGAAGAGCTTCTCCGCCTCCTCCCTTTTGTGCAAGAAAGGAGGGCAAAAACGATGGCTTGGGTTTGTAGATCTCCGAGTGCCTTAATGGATCGTTCCGACTTTCCCATTTACCTCCCCTTATCGAAAGAACTCTGTCCATTTGATCTAGCTCCAACGAGCTCTTCAGCTATCCAACTCACTTTTGGTAATATTCTCGCTGTTGCTTATATGCAAAGACGCTCTTTTAGCAGGGGTGATTATTTGATGAATCATCCGGCCGGGCAAATTGGAGCTAAACTCTCCTTAAAAGTCGAAGATCTCATGCTTAAAGGGGAGTCACTCCCCATTGCAAAAGAAGATGATTTATTACTGACAGCGATCATTGAGTTGACAAATAAAAAATGTGGGTGTCTTTTAATCGTAAATGAGGGAGAAGAAGTTCAAGGGGTTTTTACCGATGGCGATTTAAGAAGAGCACTCCAACAGTATCAAGTGGATGTCTTGCACCTGCCCATGAAAGAACTCATGAATCATACATTTATCTCTCTAGACAAAAAGCAACTGGTTGTCGATGCAATTAAACATATGCAAACCTCTCGTCTTGTCAAAGAGGCTCCTGTTGTTGAAAATAACAAACTTATCGGTCTTATCCGCATGCACGATATTGTGGCGCGCGGCATTGGTTAACATATATAATAGGTGTGAAATATGGATACATTACATTGGATAGTGATTGCACTATTCTCTCTTGGATATCTAGCAATTATTCTTGAGTTTGCTATTAAAATGAATAAAACAGCGATTGGACTTCTCCTTGCAGTGCTTTTATGGGGGATTCATTTTATCGCCCATCCTTCAGATGTTGTGCAAAATGGAGCAAATTTAGCTCATCATTTAAGTGATGTCTCTCAGATCCTTTTTTTCTTACTGGGCGCAATGACCTTAGTAGAGCTTATTGATTCTCATAAAGGATTTGAAACCGTTGTTGAGTATCTACATACCCATTCTAAACGGAGAATGCTTTGGCTGATTTCGATTATTTCATTTTTTATTTCAGCTGCTTTAGATAATTTGACGACCACTATTTTAATGTTGACGCTGATTAGAAAAATTATCCCCTCATTTAAAGATCGTATTTACATTACGATCATGATTGTTGTGGCAGCCAATGCTGGGGGAGCCTGGACTCCGATCGGAGATGTCACTACAACCATGTTATGGATTGGAGGGCAGCTCTCTTCTCTTGTTGTGATGAAAGAAATTTTCTTGCCAAGCTTTATTAGTATGATCATCCCTCTGCTCTGGTACACGTGGAGGATTAAGGATGATAAATTGCCTGCTTTAGTTGAAAAGAAAAATGAGGGAGTAGAGCCAGGAGCTCATTTTGTATTTTTTATGGGCATTGGAGCTATTATTTTAGTTCCTATTTTTAAATGGCTCACAGGACTTCCCCCTTACATGGGAATGCTTTTTGCTCTTGCTCTCTTGTGGATTGTTACCGATATCATCCATCACAGATATGAGCATCGAAAACATTTAAGGGTCCCCTTTATTTTAACCAAAATTGATGTGAGTAATATCCTCTTTTTCTTGGGGATTTTATTGAGTGTGGATGCACTCCAGGCAACGGGAATTCTTAAAGATGCCGCTTTGTGGTTAAATGGACATATTCATAGCCTGCCAGTGATAGCCACCTTGATCGGAATGATTTCGGCGATTATCGATAACGTTCCACTTGTTGCTGCAACAATGGGAATGTATGATCTTGTGCAGTACCCTATTGACTCTCCTCTTTGGCTTATGATTGCCTATGCAGCAGGAACTGGAGGGAGTATCTTTTTAATCGGTTCTTCAGCTGGAGTCGCCTTGATGGGGATGGAAAGTTGGAACTTTTTTTCTTATATGAAAAAAGCCTCTCTACCTATTCTTGCGGGCTATCTCCTCGGGATGGCTGTCTATGTGTACTTCGGTTGAGAAAAAAATAAAAACATATCCCTTGCAAAAAACAAGGGAGCTGTTATATAGTTTTGAACATCTTCAGAAATGAAGGATGAAAAAGTGAAGCAGAGTGCTTCAAAGCAGGGCCAGGAGCCCTGTAACGCTATCTTGACAGCTTAATTGAAATGACAATCTATAAAAT
>JAGOSM010000038.1 GCA_018062315.1 Simkaniaceae bacterium
TGTTTCTAAAATTTTAATCATCTTATGGTGATTCATTTGATTTAAACGACCATGATTCATCTTCTTAAATAACCAGATACAAAATGCTATAAAAACGAGCATTGAAAGAAGGACGAGCATGGTTTTCATAAACATCGCTTCATAAGTCACTTCGGGATCTTGGAAAGGGGATTGAGCTGGTGGTGTAGCTGCTGGAGGGGCTTTCTTCATCTCTTCTGTTTTCATAGGGGGCTTAACGGGAGGTTGAGATGGCTGATCTGTCGAGATGGGAAGGGGCAGAAACGTAAAAAGGGCAGCAATAAATAAGTGTAGCATACAGTTCTTTTAATCGATCTAGCAGTAAAAATCAATAGACCTCTTTCGATTTTAAGGTTCTGTCGATTTTCGGGTTCTTTTGAGCCAATTTTTGACCATTTTGTCAGGGATCATATCGATTTTGATATTATCCCTGACAAAATGGTCAAAAATTGGCCAAAATAATCCCAAAAATCGACGAACCCTTAAATTCGAAAGGGGTCTAATACTTCTTGTGTATAACTAGAGAAACAGGGCAAAATTATGGGAAAAAAATAGGTAGTGACTTTGAGTATAGCTCTTGATATTGACGGCACCATGACAGATGCTTCCCATACGATTCCCGATGACCTAGTAGCCTACCTTCATGAGCTCTACGACAAAGGATGGGAAATCCTCTTTGTGACAGGGCGTCCTTTTTCTTACGCTTATAGAGAAATTAAAAAATTTAATTTTCCTTATATCCTTGCCGTTCAAAATGGGGCTGATATCATAGAAATGCCCTCAGGCAGAAGGCTGCACTCTATTCATATTGAAGGGGATATTTTTACCAAACTCGATAAACACACTCAAAGCTATATCGTGTACGGGGGAATGGACCTGGGAGATCTCTGCTATTACAGACCTCAAAACTTTGATGATGAGTATCTTAGATATTTTACTCTTGTCGAAAAATTCTCAGATCGCCCTTGGAAAGTGGTTGAAGATTTCTGTCAGGTCAACCGAACACCTCTTATTAAATGTTTTGGATATCTCAATGAGATCAACTTTTCTCTTGAAGGGTATAATTC
This sequence comes from Simkaniaceae bacterium, assembly GCA_018062315.1. Classification (GTDB taxonomy): domain Bacteria; phylum Chlamydiota; class Chlamydiia; order Chlamydiales; family Simkaniaceae; genus JAGOSM01. Next base: position 1,086 of record JAGOSM010000038.1, read on the forward strand.
TACCATTATCCGAGATCCAGGTCGCCCAGAGTACCACCTCAATCTCATCACGCATCAATTAGCCACTAAAGGACATGCTGTTGATTTGATTTTAAAAAAGAGACCTCTGATTGCGGCAGGAGACGATGTCAATGACATCAGCATGCTCATGAAAGCAGATATTGCGATTGTAAAATCCCACGCCCCAGAACACATGCATGCTCTTGGGGATATTGTCACAGATGACCTTATTGCTGCTTTGGAGAAGGCTACCGGCCATGTTGAATGACCTTGCCCTTCAAGCGGGGGAAAAGCGATTAAGTCAAGTTACAGGCTTGATTCATCTTGGGGATACAGTTCCCCTATTTGAAAATTTATGTTATGCCCTCGCTTTAATGAGAAAAAGGACAACTGCCTCATTCCAAGCAGGTGAACTCCTCGTCCAAAGGCTTCTTCCTTTTCACACAGGGGTCAACTTTCCCCGTTTTCTGCACACCTACCCCAAACCCTCCACCCTTTCTTTTAATGAACCTCTTACTGTGATGCATCGGGAATTTGCTAGATTACTTAAAATTGACCTAACCCCTTATTTTACCCCAACGCCATCTCTTAGCTTCAATACTCCCTATGACACTTCTTTAATGTGTCCTTTGATCGCCGATCTTCCTCAAGAAGGATTCGAACCTGCCCTTACGATCCAAGATCTTTTCATGGCAGCTTCTTTAGATCGATTTACCCCCCGTATTTTGAAAGATCACCCCCTTCATCTTCATGCAGCCTATCTTGATATCGTACCCGTTCCAGAAACTCCCTGTGCCCACGAGATTTCAGGTCGTTTCTATAGATATCAATGGGCAGGGGAAGGGCATATCCATACCCTTGCAGCAAATTACCCCCTAGTTGATGGATCTTTTACTTTAGGTGAAGAAGATCTAGAGCTTTATGTTGATCTTTCTGCCAAGATTACAGTTAATGGGGAAAAATCGACCACTTTTTACCCCCAAGATAGAGTGGAAATTCACACTCCTTTACGTACATTACACCTCTCTTTAACTCCTTCTGAAGGTCGTTTTTTTGGTTCAGTCAGTCGCAAAAATCGCCCTCTACAACAATTGGAAGGGCATTTTGATCATTGTTTAGTTTTTAGAAAACTATCTAATCATGAAAATGTAAAAATTTGTATGAAATTGAATTAATCTTAATAAATCCATATACTCTCTTGTTATGAAGAAATTATGGATGTTGATTACAGTTTTTCCAACCTTCCTTTTTGGATCGATTTTATTTGATCCCCACATGTCGCCTCATGCCGCCTCTGAAGACCTGCTCTTTCTCTTTAACTCTCTAGAAAAAGGGGAAGATCGACTTATCCCTGTAGATTATAAGAAAAGACATCCCGAAATCTCCACCTGGGGTAGAGCTATTGAACTTGTAGCATGGGGAACTTTCGATGGACTCGGGTCTGTAACGATCCATGAAGTGTTTGGCCATGGATATCGGATTAGAAGTTTAGGCGAGCAAAAAGCTCAAGTCACCGGGTATGTTGTTACTCCTGATAGTGGAGGAACAAGTTTTTCGATTTATCCCAATCTCACTACGATTGAATATACAGCGATTACTGTTGCAGGAATTGAAGCTCAAGAAGTGCTTGCGGAATGTGTTAAAAAACATTGGTTTCTCGATGGCTATGCTGATGCAAGACAGGGGAGACTCTATACGATGAGCCGCTTAACTCCCTTTTTATATGCTTCGCTAGATCATATATGGATGGAGGATGGAATTTTTAGTAGTCATGACATTAAGTCTTATGTTGCAGAACTCAATCTATTGTATCCAGGACATCATTATACTCAGGCTCAAATTAGAAACCGCTCCCTTTTTAATTTAATAGATCCAACTCTTTATAATTCTTTTTATTCCTTCTTCAAATACCTGATCAAGGGAGACAATGCGCCCCTATGGTCCATACCCATCGGTTCATTCCGTTACATCCCCTCTGTAACAACTTACCTAGCTCCCTATGGAGTGGAATATGGAATTTTGAATTTCTTAAAACATGAAAATGACCTTTACTATTTCTATATTAAAGGAGGACAAATGGGGAATCGGCAGTATGGAGGAGCTGGAATTGAACTTATGCCCCTTATTCGCACTGAGCAAGCGGATATAGGTTTATGTGTCGATGTGTGGAGACAGCCCCTTTTAAAGACTCCTTCGATCACCGTCTGGCTGCAAGAAACACCCGCTTTTACTCCTCTTGGAAAAGATCGCTGGGGAGGTAGGCTGGGGGCAAATTTTGCCATTAATTTAACCAAAAGTAAAGCCTTCCAATTGATCATTCAGCCTGGGATAAAGACAGGGGGATATCTTCCTGGCTACAGCCTTGTGGGAGGGACTTATATTAGAGGTGGAGCTAAGCTCTCATATTAATGTGGAGACTCCTTCTTCTTTTTATTTCTAGTGTTCTTATCGGGGGGATTCATCAGGCTCCTCCCGAAGATCTCCTCATTATTTTTAATGGCTTTGAAAATATTGAAGATCTCCTTGTTCCTTACGCAAAAAAAACAATCCTTGGAAGAGTAGTGGAGACAACCCTAGTTTGGAATCAACTGGGATCCCAATTATCGACACAGGATGTTTCTTTTGAAGTGAAGAAACAGTGGTTAATTCAGGGAGAAGTAGATCCTAGACAATGGAATCTTTATGCTGCCAGTCAATCAAATAAATTTGATATGACTTTAGTCAATTCTTACTATTCTTACGCAAATTACCTCATCACTGGGAGAAAGACAGAGATTTGGGCAATTCCCCTGGGTTCTTGTAAATATATTCCCTCTCTTAGCTCTTATTCCGCTCCTTATGGGGATGAATATGGGATTTCTAATCTCATTAAGGCAAATCGGCGCCTTTATTCCTTTTATTTTAAAAAAGGGGAAAACTCCTATGGCGGGGGTCTTGCAATTGCTTCTTTGATGCGCTTTAAACGGGCTGATTTTGATTTTGTAGGGGATGTTTGGCAACAACCTCATCTCACGGGCGGGAGACTGGGAGTAAAATTTATTTTTAATTTTTTAGAAAATGACATGTTGCAAATAGAAACAGGGGGCGGTTTTAAAACGGCAGGCTATCTCCCTGGTCACGCAAATCGGGCAGGGGGAGATATTTACCTGGGTAGTCAATTTGCATATTAACATGATCTGTGTTATAATATTAATTAATTTATAATTAGGTGTTTATTGTGACTTTTTCATCATTTATTACTACTAGTCATCCGGATAGATTTTGTGGGTTTGGTGGGACAGATCCTGCAACAACTCAATCTATCTATGCAGAAGGATCTCAGCGCGTCATTTCCCATGCCATTGAAATCATTAAAAGTAGCGTAGAAAATACAGAAGATCCTAAGGTTCTCTTTCCCAATCTATTAAAGATCATGGCTGACATGCGTCGTGAAATAGCAGATCTCTGTAGCACAGAGGATGCTGAAAAATTTGGCAAAAGAAGGGATGATTTTGGGGGGCAAGATCTCAGCAAAGTACTCGATATTACGACTTCTACCGAACTTACTACTTATACTTATTACAGATATGCAGAAGCTCTATCTAGGTCATGGAATGAGAAAGTTCCAGATTTCGTATCCAAGGAAGGAAATTTACTTGCCCTTGACACAGCCATGAGTAAATTCTATCTTACGAGTTATCCCTTACAAAAAATAAAGGAACTCCAATGGAATATTGCACCCAAAGATCTTACTAGGGAGGTGATATCCCACCCTGTTACATCTACAGATGTCAGTAAAACCCTTGTTCAGTCTATTCATTGTGATGAGGCCTTTTCTCGCAAGGTTCGTATGGCCAATCGAATTAGGCGCGACTATCCTATCACCTATATATTAGAGGAAGAAGTTGAAGAACCTGGCTCTTTATCATCGCGAGTTGTATGTGGCCAATCATTTTTTAAGACGAGTGGGGGATGTCTTCCTTTAACAGAGTCGGTGATCTCTTTTCAAAAAAATGGAGCCCTTCCTAAAAGAACAGCTGTGGTCCTTATGCATCAACACTTTTCTTTAATTGAACCAACTCTTGAAAAAATCTCCGAAGTTTTCAAAAGAATTATCGAATGGAATAAAGAAGATCCTCAAGATTTAAAAAAGGAAGTGGCTCTTTTTCGTTATCTATTTGCCCATTGCTGCCCTTTTAGTAGGGGCAGTGCTGCTATTGGGGAATGGTTTGAAAAGACACTTTATGCCTATCACGGGTTTACTATAACGCACAATCCAGAAAAGACCGGGGATTTAGACGCGCTTATTGCTTTGACTTTTGAAGCATTTTTCGAAGTCTACCCCCTAACGATCTCAACAGGGCTCCCTTAGGGAAGGGCTGTCGATAGAAAGGCCCATTGCATGCAGTCCATTGTCAACAAAGAGGGTAGCTCCTGTTACCGCCGAGGCACAAGGGGAAACAAGGAATGCTGCCACCTCGGCTACTTCAGCTGCAGAAAGCTCTTTGACAAGGGGGGCATTTGCATGAGAATAGTTAATCATTGATTCGATAAAACCAATAGCTTTAGCTGCGCGACTTCCGAGGGGGCCTGCGGAAATGGCATTCACCCTGAGATTCCACTTGCGCCCGGCTTCATAAGCTAGAGTACGCGTATCTGATTCAAGCGCTGCTTTAGCCGAACTCATCCCACCCCCGTAACCTGGAATCACTCGGGTGGAGGCTATATAAGTGAGGGTCAAAGCACTTCCTTCGGGATGCATATGAGGACCGAAATGTTGAAGAAGACTCACAAAGGAGTAAGATGAAGAAGAGAGGGCGGCTAGATATCCGTGGCGAGACGTTTCAAGAAGGGGTTTCTTTACTTCAGGACCATTTGCGAGCGAGTGGATCAAAATATCAATTTTACCAAAATCTTGATGCACTTCCCGAGCTACATCAGCAACTGGATAGTTAGAGAGCTCCTTATACCGCTTATTTTCCCTAATTTCTTCAGGGACATCTTCCATTGTATCGAATGTGGCGTCAATGGGGTAAATTTTAGCAAACTCCATAAGCTTTCCATTGGAAAGGAGTCTGGACTCATCAAACTTACCGAGCCTCAGCGACTGCACAAAAATTTTAAAGACGGGAGCCCAAGTTCCTACAATAATCTCAACACCTGCTTCCGCAAGAGTTTTGGCGATCGCCCATCCAAATCCTTGGTCGTCTCCAATTCCAGCAATAAAGGCCTTTTTTCCTGTCAAATTCCTATTTAGCATAGGGTAGATCATAACAGGGAAAGAGAGTTGCTATCAACTCTCTTTTTTTGTTTTTACCTTTTTTGCAGGAACGGCTGCGCTGAGCAACCTCTTTTTCAACCACCCCATTGCGGTTAAAATCCTTTTCTTCGGCTTCACTTCTTTCGGCTTGGACATATCTCCACCTCCCTGGTAGTATTGTTGACATAGAAGTTACGGATTGTCAATGCAGAAATTTACCCAGATCGAATTATTTGAAAAACACCTCTTAGCCTCTTTTACTGAAAAGCCGGCACGGGTCCATGTCATTTTACTTTCCTGCCCCTTTGAACGAGAGTTTATTGCACAAGGGATCATTCGCCTTTTTGAACAGCTCTATCCGGATATCGAAGTTAAACGAACTGATGAGGGGTTCCTCTCTTTATTTTCATCCCAGATTCTTTATCTTTTAGAAGAGCCCAAAGGATCGATTCCTCAAGAGGGGTGGGTTATTATCAGTAGTGCTACTGGAGGAAAATGGGAGCAGGAAGGGGCAGTCATCCTTGACTTAACGAAAGAAAAAGGGTGGGAAAGAGAGAAGCGGATAAAAAGGTATCTCCTTCTTGTAGCCAAAAAAAGGGGGAGGGTGATTGAACCACAGGCTCTTGAGCTTTTGATGAAATGTGCGAATTTTGGAATCATGCTCCGTGAGATAGAGAAGCTCGCCTGCTATACCGAGGGAAAAACGGCAATTACATCCCTAGACGTAGAAACACTTACCCCTTTAGAGGCAACTCAGGCCCAAGGATGGAAAACGGTTGAGGCATTTGTGCAGGGGAGGGGATCTCTGATCCTTCAGGATCCTGCAGATTTTTTTCCTCTTATCGGGCAAGTTCGTTATCTTTTTCAAAAAGAGGGGAATCAGAGGGGGCTTCAGGAACTCTTTAATATTGAATATTTAGCCCGTACGAGTTATCTCGACGAGCAGTTTTTATGGAATCTTTTCACACTAAGGTATCAACATGCCCTTGATTCTTCTTCCGAATAGCATTGATGACAGTCAATGCCCCATGAATTGCTTTGCTCCCGAGGTGCATGCAGCTGTCCAATCACTTCACTTTCTCATTGCTGAAAATGAAAAAAATGGAAGGCACTATCTCATGAAATTCCGAAAAGAGACTTTTCGGAATGTTCCTATTCATGTTGTTAACGAACATACGACTCTGCAACAAAAAAAAGAATTGATGCAAGAGATCCAAAAAGGGGGAAACTGGGGACTTATTTCAGATGCAGGACTTCCCTGTCTTGCGGACCCTGGGTTTGATCTCGTGAAAAGATGTCATCAATTACATATTCCTGTAAAAGCATATCCAGGTCCTTCGGCCATTGTGCAAGCGCTCATGTTATCGGGTCTTTCCTCTCAATCTTTTGCTTTTCATGGATATTTAGCTCGGGAACTTGAACCTTTACGTCGAAAACTTCTCGAAATGGAAAAATCCTCCAAGACTCTATCTCAAACACAGCTTTTTATTGAAACCCCTTACCGCACAGTCAGCTTACTGAAGACGTTGGTAGAGACGCTATCTCCTGAGGTAGAACTTGCGGTCGTATTTAATGTGGGATCAGAGAAGGAGGGGGTCATGTTACATAAAGTGGGAGAATGGAGACAGCAGCCACTCCCTGATTTAGGAAAAGTGCCTGCTGTCTTCTTATTTACTGCTTGTTCCGCTTGCGATCGGTCTCGTTGAGATACCGCTTGCGAAGGCGAATGTAGTCGGGAGTGACTTCGATAAGTTCATCATTTTCAATGTAGCAAATGGCTTCCTCAAGCGAGAATTTCTTGGGGGGTTTCAATATGATGTTCTCGTCTGAACCGGCTGCACGCACGTTAGTGAGCTGCTTCCCTTTAGTTAGATTGACGATCATATCATTATCGCGACTGTTTTCCCCAACAATCATCCCTTCGTACACTTCGTCTCCAGGAGCTGTAAAGAGGCGACCTCGATCTTCAATCGAAAAGCTAGAGTAAGCTGTTACTTTTCCGACGTTAATTGAAATCAGAACTCCATTTGCTCGACCTGGGATATCTCCTTTCCAAGGATGGTAGGAGTCAAAGTGATAGGTCATAATTCCTAGACCGCGCGTTGCAGTTAAGAAATCACTTCGGTACCCCATGATACCGCGGGTAGGAATAAGGAATTCAAAGTGGGTGATTTTTTGCTCATCTACGTGGAGATTTTGCATTTCCCCTTTACGTTTTGCGAGGTGTTCAATGACTCCTCCAGCAAATTCTTCTGGAAGTTCAATATGAACGCGAGAAATAGGCTCATACTTAACTCCATCAACAATCTTAAGGATAACCTGAGGTTTGGATAAACAAAACTCAAAATTTTCTCTTCGCATTGCCTCAAGAACGATAGAAAGGTGGAGCTCTCCCCGACCTGCAATTGTAATGCGTCCATCATCCGATTCGGTAATAATATAGGAGATGTTGGCTCTTTTTTCCTTTTCAAGCCGCTCGCGGATTTTATTCATGGTAACGTGCTTACCACTTCTTCCTACAAAAGGGCCATCATTGACAATCATCTCAATCGAAATGGTGGGCTCTTCAAGCTTAATAGGAGGGAGTTGAATAATTTTTAAAGGGTCGCAAAGAGTATCTCCAATTGAAATATCTTCAATCCCTGCAAGTTGAACGACATCGCCAGCACCTGCTTCTTCAAGCTCGACCCGCTCAAGACCTAAAAACCCCTGAACTTTAGTGATGACAGCACGCGACTGGACTCCAGCGGCATTGATATGAGTGACAACTTGTCCTTTCTTAACGCGTCCTTCGAGCATTCTTCCATAGAGCAGACGTCCCAAATAATCATCATAGGCAATACTTGAAGCTTGGATGAGAAGGGGATTTTCTAGCTTTCCAGAAGGGGCCGGAGTAGCTGCAACAATCAGATCAAGGAGGGGATTCATATTCACCCTTTCTTGATGGAGTTCTAGCATAGCGTATCCAGCAATCGCAGAAGCATAGCAAAATCTGAAATCGAGCTGTTCATTCGTAGCTCCAAGTTCAACAAAGAGGTCAAATGTTTCATTGAGTACTCGATCTGGCTCTGCATGGGGTCTATCAATTTTATTGAAGACGACAATAGGGCGAAGTCCCATTTTCAGAGACTTGGATAAAACAAAGCGAGTTTGAGGCATAGGACCATCTTGAGCATCGATAATGAGGAGAACAGAGTTAACCATTCCCAAAATTCGCTCTACTTCACCTGAAAAATCGGCGTGACCTGGCGTGTCGATTAAATTAAGTTTATATTCCCCATAATAGATAGCTGTGGGTTTTGCGAAGATCGTGATTCCTCGTTCTTGCTCTTGATCATAAGAGTCCATTGCTCTCTCAGGGACGACCTGATTTTCTCTAAAAATATTAGATTGAACGAGTAATTCGTTGACAAGGGTAGTTTTACCGTGGTCAATGTGGGCAATAACGGCGATGTTTCTGATTTTTTCTGGTGAATGCATGAGCAGGAGTCTACCATAGGGCACTCCTTATTTTCAACTTGTATAGTTAATTAAATCCAAAGCATGGGTTCTATAGTAAGGATCAAAGATTGCTTTCGCAATTTCAGTAGCTAGTCGAAACTCTCCATGTGCTATCCAAGCTTTAGCCACTTCGAAAAGGGCCCTCGAATAATAACGAGTTCCTTGTTGCATGGTACACGCTATCTTTTGAGCTTCGACGATATGACTTGGACTTTTATCAAGCACTTCTTTTAAAAGTTTTTTCTGTCCAACTGCTGCTGGAAGAGGCCGGGGAGTCTGCTTAATCAATCTTAAAGCTCTATCTCTATGAGTTTGGTGTTCTGGATCAAAAATATTTGCGATTTTCGCTACCTTCTCAGCTTCCTGAACCCTATTCATTCTGATCAGAGCGGCAAAGAGTTTTCCGCTTAGATCTCCCCATTCAGGTACCCACAAATCATCAACCATCCGTTGACAAGCAGAAAAATCTTCTACTTCCAAAAATTCTTCAAACATAGACTCATATTTCACTATTTCTGTTGGGGTATGTTTATAAGCCCGTCCAAATTCGCCACTAGACAGCAAAAAGTCTCCAAGATCTACTGGATTATAGGTACGTAAAACTTGAGCAGCCCCATCTCTCAAATGAAGGGGGAGGTAGTTCATGATTTCTCTAGCTTCTAACAGCTTATTTTCTAGCATGTTACTTCGAAATAAATGGAGCAATTCGACTTCTCTTTTCACTGGATCTACTTCTCTAAGGACGAGGGGAAGACTGAGTTTTTTATTTTCAGCCACAAGGCGCCAGGACATCATCCCTTTCTTAATTTCTTGAACATACTGTTCAACGCTAATAAGGCTAGAAATATAAGGACTGTTAATGATGACTGGAGTAAATCCATTTTCAACAAGGTGTTTATTGAGAAATAGGGTATCTAAGCGACCACACCCATCCGATGTCGTATGCAATCTTTGACATCGTTGTGTAAATTCTGCAATGGCAAAAAGTTTTGCATCCTCATTTTTGGCAGTTTCTATTTTTTCATGGTATTCTAGGAGAAAAAGGGAGAATCTGGCTTTAATTTCTGTGGGCGATATCTCATTGTAATACAAACATACACCCTTTTCATTAACTTGTAGAATGCCAAACAGTTCCGTTGAAATTTTCTCTCTTTCTTCTTCTGTAAAAAATCTAAGAAGGGGGTATTTAATTTTCCATTTAATCGGCCTATCTCGAAACCTCCCAGCCTCACTCCTATCCATGACTGTATTTGTTTCTTTTCCCAAAAAATGGCTACAAACGAGTCGATGTACTTCAAGATAGAGGGGAACCGAGGTTCGAGTCCCTAGGTTGTCAGAAATATAATCCCAGGCCTTCCGGTGACTATCTAAATAACCAGGTTCTGCACAACCGTGATGAAATCCGAATTCAAACACATCTTTCCCATGGGGAATAAATTCACCATCGATGGCTTCTTGCCACTTATTTTCTCTAAGTCCCCAATAAATTTGATCCATGCTTATCCTAAGATATTGATTTAAGAGCTGCGATACGTCTTTGCTTGAGCTCTGAGCCCTGCCATTCTCCCTTTTCTCCATGAAACGCTCGGGCGCCGTAATGATCATCTCCTACCAAGGGAGAGCCACACTCTTTCCACATTGCAAGATAAACTTTATTTCTATCTTCTTCCGAAAGATGCAGAAAAGCTTGCAGCGCTTCCGTCTCTTTATCTCCTTCGAAAAGACTAATGGGATGGAAGTGGTAGAAGTGGGATTGAAGAAATGGGTTCCATGTAATTGCCTCTTATTTTCAATTTATATATAATTTATTATAACATATTTTATTATTTTTAAATAAAAATATAACACATTAAGTTATATCATGCTGAAAATAAAGGGGTCCCGGGGGTCGGCGATCGTATCCGCGGGAGCTTTGCATGGCCCAAATGCCAACTCTTCAACTTGTTTGGGTATATCACCCGCTCGCAGATGCTTACCAGGGAGCCAGAGGTTATAGGATAGAGGTCAGAGAGTATAGTCTATCCTTGAGGCTTTGGCATTGTTCTAGCCATGTCTGATAATTGCTGTTATGTTTCAATTATTGATGGTGCACTTAAAATTGCAAGAAATTTCAGTTACTTATGTTTCTTGCTGGACGAAAATTTCCATTCGGGGGTACGGGGTTGAAATGTTATGTTCCTTAAGGGCTGCCTTGATAGCAAAGCGACATTGGCTTCCCGTTTCGGTAGCATCTTCAAAATTATCTACATAGACAAGCACCATAAACTCCATCGTACTAGGAGCAAAGTCAATCAATTCAACTTGAGGTGCAGGTTTCATTGAAACCTTCTCCACTTTTTTTACCACTTCTAGCAAAACTTCTCTGACCCGTACAGGATCGTTTTCATATCCTACACCCACTCCAATATCGATTCTTTTCTGCCTATTTTCATGAGTCCAATTACGCAACGTACTGTTAATTAACTGGTTATTAGGTATTAAAACGGTACACCTGTCTTTTGTTCGTATTTTAGTGGTTCTGACATTGATTCGAGTCACCACTCCTTTAGCATCGGGAAGATCTACAAAATCCCCAATTCTAATAGGACGCTCGATCAACATAATCAGACCAGAAATAAAATTCGTTACAACAGGTTGCAAACCGAGACCAATACCCACAGAAAGTCCACCGAGGATATACATGATATTCGAAAACTTGATTCCTACAATATTGAGCGCAAAGAGAACTGCAATTACCAGCCCGAGATATCCAGCTGCTGTTTTAATGGCATGGCTAACCCCTTTATCCACATAGGTGTAAGCAAATACCCTTTGATCTAAAAAGCGTTGCAAATATCGGGTAAAACTAAAAAGGGCAAAAAATGCGATAATTGCCATAAATAATTTCATCAAAGAAAATTCATAGGTGCCTATTTCGATCCCAAAAAGGATCATATAGGTCCAATCAGCAACAGCAGTGTAGCTTACTCTCCAAACTAACAGAATCCCTAAAAGACCGATCAACGATAAAATAAAGGCGACTAAAACTTTCCCCCAATATTCGAGAATTTGCATCCCCTTATCAGCTAAAGAGAGCTTAAAACTTAAAAGAAGTTGATGCACTCTATCTGCAAGAAATGCATTCACTCTATGAAGCGATAGGTAGATGGCTGTTGTGCCAAGCCATCCGTAAAAAAGATAAAGGGAAGCGTTTGCATAGCCAATAAAAAGAAGAACAGGGGTAATCCAGACAAGGATATTAGAGGCCCATCTATAGAGGATGAAATGGAGAGTCACTTCATCTTTACTGAGCAAAAGGGTGATATAAAGAGCAATTCCAAGTCCTAAGATCAAGTCTGCAATTAAAGGAATTGTCCCTGAAAAATCTAAAATGTTAATCCATCCCTTTATACATAAAAGAGCGAGAAGAGGTCCTATCTTTCGAAATAAACACCAAGCTACAATCAGTAAAATGGCAAATCCCAAGGTAGTCCATTTTTCTTCGGTCGTTGTCAAGAAGGGCTTCCATTCCCACGAGCGAATCAGCTCCTTATAGGTATTAAAATGGTATAAAGGAGGGCTTGCTTGGCTGATATAGCTAAGCTTTA
>JAGOSM010000039.1 GCA_018062315.1 Simkaniaceae bacterium
GAACTGGTGTTCCAGCGCCTGAATGCATGGAATGAAGGGAAGGAGCTGAGTGGCTCGAATGAACTGAATGAATTGGACTTGCCATAGTTTATCTCCAAAATATATAAATGTGTCAATACCGTAGATGCCAGATTCATACAGGCATCCTCTTCGTATGGACATACAGGATAATGTTAAGCTTCGATTAAAGAAATATTAAAAATAAATTTAATTTACACTCCTGAATCTCAACGACTAACGATAAAAATTTTTATGGAAATTTATCCGCACATCACAGATTCTTTCATTTATGCGATTCCTTTTTCTTTTCTTTACGATCGGACTCTATGCCCACCCCTCTCTTCCGCTGCTCCATAAAGGATTGATTTCTGAAGCTATTGACGAGTATCTAAAAGGACCCCCCAATTTTGAAGTTCTTGAAGATATGGCCTCCTTATTACTCGAAAAAGGGATGACCTCTAATGAACCCGAAACACAGATGATCAGTCTTTATGGTTCCAGCTTTGCTTCCCGCTTTTTTTGTTTACACCTCTGCGGATTAGGAATTACTTCGCAACATCCTATGGTTCAAATGGCAGCGATTCACCTTCTCGGCAGATACCAAGATGATCGAGCAGAAGAGATTTACATGAGAGCCTTTTCCTCTCCCCATCTCATGGTGCGTATGGAAGCAGCCCATGAACTGGCTCGAATTCGCTCCAAATACGCATGTGGGCTTATTGAATCTCTTATGCACCATCTCCAAGAACCTTATTGGGTATTTTTCCCTGAACTCTATGCCCTTATTGGAACGGACGATGCGACGATTTTACTTAAAAAGCTCATCTCTCATCAAGAACTTCCTGTAAGAATCTCCACGATGATCTCAGCTGCCCGTTTTGGAAGAGATGATTTTCTTTTTACGATCCGTTCCATGCTCACACATAATAATCCACTAGAGCAAGAAGCAGCGGCTATGGCAGTAGGATTTCTTGCTGATTCTGCATCGATCCCTCGATTAATTCAACTTTCTCGACATCACGAAGATGCAGTCAAACTCGCGGCCTGTCGTTCTCTGACGATGCTAGGAGACCTTTCCTATGAACAACAAATCATTGATCTTGCAAGAGAAAAAAATCTCTTTGCCATTTCTCTTTGTGCTCAAATTGAAAAAAGTCGCCCTATCCTCGCCCCCTTGCTTTACGATCCTCAAATCTCAGTCAGACTCAATGCAGCCCTCTCGATGCTTAAATTAAGAGATCCTCGGGCAGCTCTCACTTTAACAGAGCTCCTGATCACCGATCAAAGAGACCTCGGATTTGCCCCTTTTTATTCTCCAGGGGGAACTTTAATGGCATTTCGAGCTCATCCTTCGATGACAGCCTTACAAAAACACCTCGGATCTGATCTTGCCACGATTTCCCTTACCTTAAGAGAAATGCTTCTCTCCGAATGCATAGAGCTATCTCCTCCTGTATTTTTAACCATCGCAAAAAAAATTTTCGATACAAGGCAGTATCCCCTGATTCCCCTTCTCACCTCACTGCTACAAACTCTGGGGTCGGAAGATGCGATTGACCTTCTTAAAGAAAAAACAGAACAAGTGGGAGCTCCTCTGATTAGAGGCTATGCAAACCTAGCCCTTTATCATATGGGAGTTCCTGGCCCTTATGAAAAAAACCTCTTTAAATGGATTGATGAGCAAATGCAACATGAGCTCATCCGCTTTCGCCCTATGCTCTCATGGACAGAAAAAGAAACCTCTTCCTTTGAAATGACTCCTGATGAAATCTCAAACCTACTTATCCGTACTTACCTCACTCTTGCTGAAAAACACACAACTGAAGGCGTTTCTGTCATCTTAAAAGCGATTAAACTGGGCCATCCCAAAAATCGACCCGCCCTTGCAGGAATTCTTCTTCATGCAATCGAGTAGTTCAGGTTAGAATTAAACTGTGAGAATTCTTTGGACATATCTTTTACTCCTTCCTATGGCATTATGGGCTCGCGAATTTCATGTGCAGCTAAAAGAGCCTGAGTATAAAAATGGAATCCTTACCACGGAAAAAGGGGGGGTCATTTCTTCTGAGTCTCTTCGAATTCAAGCTAAATCCATTGAATATATCAACACAGGGTCAGAACAGCTTCTCATCGCTTCAGGTCAACTTATGGTCGATGATGGAGAGAGAATTTTTGTGGGAGAAAAACTCTCTTATAATTTTCAAACACAAACTGGAGTCATTGAAGAAGGGAGAACCCAGGTTGATTTTTGGTTTATTGGAGGAAAATCGATTGAACTTCTACAAGGAAAACATCTTCATATTAAAGAAGCTTTTTTAACCACCTCTGAAAGTCGTCAAAGTGAATGGGCGATCACCTCTAAAGAGGTCCACTTATCCCCTGAAGGTCTTTTATCTGGGTCCCCTATCACCTTTCGAGTCAATAACACTCCCCTCCTCTACATCCCCTATCTTGAAAAAAATCTCCACTCCAAAAAAGATTCTCCGCTGAGATATGGGGTCACCTGGGATAGTGGACAAGGGCCTAAATTTAGCGTACGGTATAACATCTATTCTTGGAAAACAACCGACCTTTTTTTCCGTTTAGATTACCACCTCAAAAGAGGTTTTGGGGGAGCTTTTGAATCAGACACTACTTCTTTAGATAAAAGGACCCTTTTTCAAACAAAAAGCTACCTTGCTTACGACTCCTTTTATAATGATAACAACCCCAACAAAAAACAAACCCGCTATCGTCTCCAAGGAAGACTAGAAAGTCATAGTAGGGATGAATCTAAAAGGGGATTTTTCATTTATGATAAATATAGTGACCGCAATATGCCAGGTGATTTTAAATCGGATGATTTTGAATTAAATACGGCCAAAGAAACAAGGCTTGTGTTCTATGCTTTTCAAGACACCTATCTATTTAATTTCAATTTGCGTCCCAGGTTGAATTCCTTTGAGGGGTTTAAACAAGAACTCCCCTCCCTTGTTCTTTCTTTTCACCCTACCGAAATAGGGAAGAGCGGAATTATGACCGACCATAGGTTTCTAGGCTCCTTTTTCAAATACGTATCTGCGAATGATGTGACAAGTGAAGTTCCCAATTTTCAATCTCTTCGCCTTTCCTATATCAGTAACTTCTACCGCCCTTACCACTCTCAATGGTTTAATCTGACCCCTTCTGTGGGTTTTATTGGAATTGCCTACAGTGAGGGCCCTCAACAAAGGGGGGTTGGACAGGCTATTTTGAAATATGGGATCAATCTCAACACAACCTTTTCTCACACTTACTCTCTTTTTCGGCATACCATCACCCCCTACGTGAATGGAATGGGGTTGACCCATCCGACAGCTTCGCCGAGCCACACCTATATTTTTAGCATCAACGATGGGTATCATCACATCAACCTCATTCAATTTGGGATAGAAAACTCTCTCTACGCTCATTCTATTACCCCCTTTGTCACAACCAATCTTTATGGACTAGCCTATAAATATGGGATTCCTAAAACCCAACTGGAATTAACCCTTAATTTCCCCTCTGTCCGATTTTTCTCAAACATTGGCTATAACAATACAGAGACCTCTTTTGACTACACCAATTTGGGAGTGGCGTGGACAGTGAATGCAAATGCCGCCCTCTCTTTTGAATTTCGGCATCGAGGCCCTTATGATTACAAAAAAAACAACCACGACAATTATATTCTTAACGTCACCCGGTCAACAGAAGCCCTTCTAAACTCTCCTGTATCCGACAATCGAAATACCTTCCTGACCCGTATTCAGTTGCAACTCGCTCCTTCTTGGAGTTGCCAATTTGAAGCCCATCAAGGGTGGGGGCGAAAAAAAATCAAAGGATATAATGAGGTGAAGCTGGACCTTTACCATGTGTTAGCTGGCCATTGGAAGATAAGGGTCTCTTACATGCATACAGTAAGAGACGACCAAGTATCGGCAGGCTTCTCGATGCTACACTAGAACCTAATCAGATTGTTGGATTGTATTTTTTCTTGAGAAGGCGAAGGGCGGCATCCATTTTATTTCTATTTTTTTTAGCAGTACGATCAATGAAAAGGGTCCCATTTAAATGATCATACTCATGCAAAATCACCCTGGCTCTCCACCCATCTACCGTTTCTTTACGGATAGAACCATCAAGCCTTAATGACTCCACAGTCACTTCCACTGGCCGTTCCACAGGCGCTCTCAGACCAGGAACAGAAAGGCACCCTTCCTCTAAAATAATGGACTCATCTGAATAAGAAATGATCCGAGGATTGATGTAAACTTCAGGCTCTCCCATAATCGGAGATCCCTCCTCATCTGTCCCAATATAAGAAATGACAAAAAGCTGAAAAAGCTCCCCTATTTGAGGAGCTGCAAGACCTGCGCCATGATAGGCATCCATCGATTCGATAAGATCTGCGGCGAGCTGATGTACATCAGAAGAAATCGTTTGAATCTTCTGACATTTTTTCCTTAGCCGAGGATCCCCGTAGTAAACAAGCGGCCGAATCATCTCACCGTCTCTTCAATACTCTCTGGAATAAGGGGCGTAGGAGTTCTTCCAAGAGAAGAAGACCATACGGAAAGAAGAACACATAAAACAACAAATACCAAAGCTAAATAACCTGTAATGGTCTTTAAAACATCTGCTGTCGAAGTTCCAAAAAGGGAATTTGAATTGTCCCCTCCAAATGAAGCTCCTAAACCTAAACTCTTGCTCTCTTGAACTAGAATCACTGAGCAAAGAAGTGCTGAAAGAAGAAGAAACAAAAATAATACTACATAAAATAAAGCTGTCATAATGCTAAATTAACTATCTCGCTAAAGGTTTTGGGATCGAGAGAAGCCCCCCCAACGAGAGCCCCATCGATGTCTGGTTTTTCCATCAAGGATTTTATATTTTTCGCATTGACCGACCCTCCATAAAGGAGAGGGGTCCGATCATTGTCCACCGTCTTGCGAATCAAATGGTGGACCGATTGAGCGACATCAGGACTAGCTGTCACACCAGACCCAATGGCCCATACAGGCTCATAAGCAATAATGATGCTCCCCAGGGTGTCTTGAGAAATCCCCTTCAGCCCCTTTGCTAGTTGCTGTAAGATCACTTCTTCCGTACGCCCCATTTCTTTCTCTTCTCTGGTTTCCCCAACACATAGAACAGGAAGAATTCCCTTAGAAAGAGCCTGAAGCACCTTGGCATGAACCATTTCATCCGTTTCACCAAAAAGATGGCGCCTTTCTGAATGGCCAATTAAAGAAAAGGTAACCCCAGCTGCAAGGAGCATGTTAGCCGACACTTCACCCGTAAAAGCCCCCTCATCATGCTCACTCATATTTTGAGATCCCACTTTGAAAGGTCCTTTAACAATCGCATGCAGCGCCGTAAAGGGGGCGGCAATCCAAACCCCTTCCGTCTGTTTCACAAGCGGAGCAAGCTCTTTGATAAAAAAAGCTGCCTCATCCTCAGTCTTGAACATTTTCCAATTGCCGATTATCATGTGGCCATTATAAAGTCTCTTTTCGATTATGACAACTTACTTTTCGGTTACTGAGCTGACAGCCGCCATCAAAGGGCAACTAGAAAGCCGTTTTTTTAAAATTCGGGTCAAAGGGGAAATCTCCAATCTCAAGGAGCAAACCTCTGGCCATCTCTATTTTTCTTTAAAAGACTCTACATCTTTAATTCAAGCTGTTCTATTTAAAGGAAATGCATCTCAACTGAAAGAAATTCCCAAATCGGGAGATGAGGTGATTGTTGAAGGAGAGCTCAATGTTTATGCCCCAAGAGGAACCTACCAAATTGTGGTGCGTACTTTAGAAAAAGCTGGGCTCGGACCTCTCCTTTTAAAATTTCACGAACTCAAAAAAAAACTGGGAGATCTAGGATGGTTTGATGCAGCACATAAAAAGAAGCTCCCCCCGTTTCCCAAAAAAATTGGAGTCATCACCTCTCCCACAGGAGCCGTACTGCAAGATATCATCCAGGTGCTCAGTAGACGTGCCCCAGGATTTCATCTCATCCTCGGCCCAGTAAAAGTGCAAGGGGAAGGCGCTGCCCTAGAAATCGCAGAGGCCATTAGAGAATTTAACCGCCTTCATCTCGTTGATGTATTGATTGTAGGACGAGGAGGGGGTTCTTTAGAAGACCTGTGGGCATTTAATGAAGAAATCGTAGCTAAGGCAATTTTTGAATCAGAAATCCCGATCATCTCGGCAGTCGGCCACGAAACAGACATTTCGATTGCTGATTTTGTAGCTGATGTACGGGCCCCCACCCCTTCTGCTGCTGCCGAAATCGCCATTAAAGAAAGAACAACCCAACTCACCTTTCTTGATCAACTTCAAAAACGGCTACTTCACCTCATTCAAGGTCAGTTAAAACAAGAGAGAACCCGCCTAGAACGGTTTCAAATGCATCCCTATTTTACCTCTCCTTACGGAACTCTCGGCATTTATCTTCAAAAAACGGATGAGCTTGCGAATGCCTTACATAGAGCTGTTCTCCATCGATTAGAAACAGCCCAAACTCAGTTTATTGGGATGAAACGGCTCTATCGTTCGATCCCCTTAGAACTTCTTTTAAAAAGAAAAAGAGAGCAGTATAAAAGCCTGATCGCTCACCTAGAAGCTATTGATCCAAAAAATGTCTTAAAAAAAGGTTATTGCATTCCCTTTTCTGAAAACAGCACATCCGTTATCATGTCGTCAGCTGATCTAGAAATGAATCAAAACCTCTCCCTTCTGTTTCATGATGGAAGGGCTAATGTAACCGTAAAAGAGCTCATATGCAAGAAAACCACTCCTTTGAAGACGCCTATAAGCGACTAGAATCCATCCTAAAAAAATTGAGCTCGGGAGAAACTCCCTTAGAAGACTCTCTTAAACTTTATGAAGAAGCAGATGAGCTGATTAGCCAGTGCAATAAAAAACTCGTTTTTGCCGAACAAAAAATTGAACAGTTAATCAAAAAAAGAAATGGAGAGGTAGCTGTTGAAGCGTTTGAGTGATGTTTCACATCCCTCTGATCTCAAGCAATTTACCACGCATGAACTTTCATCCCTTGGGATCGAAATACGTCAGCGCATCACCGACGTTCTCTCAAAAACGGGGGGGCATCTCTCCTCTAATCTAGGCATTGTAGAACTCTCGATAGCTCTCCACCGCGTATTTAACTCCCCTGTAGACAAACTGATTTTTGATGTAAGCCATCAAACCTATACCCATAAAATTCTGACAGGACGCAATACCCTTTTGGAGACCTTGCGTCAATTTAAGGGATTATCTGGATTTAGTCACCCCCAAGAGTCTGTTCACGATCATTTTTATGCAGGTCATGCTGGAACCGCCATTTCCCTCGCTCTCGGAGCTGCCAAAAGTAGAGACCTGCTTCATCATGAAGAGCATGTGATTCCTATTATTGGAGATGCAGCACTCACCTGTGGCCTTACATTAGAAGCCTTAAATAATATCCCCAAGGATCTCAAACGATTTATTATCATTCTCAACGATAATGGCATGAGTATTTCAAAAAATGTGGGAGCTATTACTCAAATTTTGAGTGAACTAGATAGCCCAGCCCTCTTTTTTGAACAATTTGGTCTTTCGTACGTAGGTCCTATTGATGGATATGATATGGAGACTCTCCTATCTACCCTAGAAAAAGTCAAAAATCAGAACAAACCGATCCTTCTTCACGTTTTAACCGTCAAAGGGAAAGGGATGAACCGGGCAACGGAGCAACCGACAACCTATCATGGGGTCAAACCCTTTGATAAAATGACAGGGAAATTCCATCCAGACACCCCAACACCTACTTTTCCCAAAGTTTTTGGAGAACATTTGCTCCATATGGCGAAGCAGGATCCTTATCTCGTAGCTATTACCCCAGCCATGCCTGCGGGATCATGTTTAACCCCTTTTATGGAAAAATACCCAGACAGGTGCTTAGATGTAGGGATTGCCGAGGGGCATGCGATTACTTTTGCTGGAGGCATTGCGGCTAACCGGCAAATGAAGGTGGTTGCTTCTGTCTACTCTACCTTTTTACAAAGAGCGCTCGACAATGTGTTTCATGATATCTGCCTTCAACATATTCCCCTTGTCATCGCATTGGATCGAGCAGGGATTGCAGGAGCAGATGGGTCGACTCATAATGGACTTTATGATATAGGGTTTTTAAATGGAATGCCCAATATGGTCATTTGTCAACCTAGAAACGGCAATGTATTGAAAGAGCTTTTAGAAAGTGCCTTTTCCTATCATCTCCCAACGACCATTCGGTATCCCAATCTCCCTTGTACACTGACTGAAGAGCCTCTTGAACTGCGCCCTCTCGGGCGAGGGGAAATCATTGCTCGTGGAGAAGAGGTCGTTATTGTAGCTCTTGGACATAAAATCACAACAGCTCTAGAAGTCAATGCCCTTTTGAATCTCAATGCAACTATTATTGATCCAGTTTTTCTTAAACCCCTTGATACAGACCTCTTTCTTGAAATCTTTTCCACACACAAACTTCTAATCACTATCGAAGAGCATTCTTTACAAACAGGTCTAGCCTCGATTTTAAATTCATTTATTCTACAACACCACCTCTCTCATATTCAGGTACTCAACTTTGGAGTACCCGAAATGTTTATTGAACATGGGAAACACGCAGAACTTTCCCGTGAATGCGGCTTAGATGCCGAATCGATTGCTTACAAAATTCATCAAGAGATTCCCTGTCATGATTATTGCCATCCTACCGAATCCATCCAATCATCTTGCCCCTGAAATTCAAGATTACCTGACTCAAAGAGGGATTAAAACCGTCATGGGTCAAGAGATTGATACAGCCCCCCATATCGATGTAATTATCACGATGGGAGGTGATGGAACGATTTTGCATGCGGCGCATACCTATGCTCATCTCAATGCCGCCATCTTTGGCATCAACTTAGGCCACCTTGGATTTATGGCAGATGTCCCTCTGACAGATATTTATCCCTCTCTCGATGATCTCATTGCTGGGGCTTATACAATTGAAAATAGGTTAATCATTGAAGGAAAAGCGCCCCGCTCAAAAAGCTGTTTTGCTCTGAACGATTTTGTCCTTCATCGGGGGATTAATCCGAGTCTGATTGAACTCTCCATTCATCTCGATGAGAGCTATGTGAATACTTTCCAAGCTGATGGGATGGTGATCTCAACCCCAAATGGTTCTACAGCCTATTCTTTGGCAGCAGGAGGGCCTATTCTTACCCCAGGCTTAGAAGGGCTTGTCCTCACTCCGATTTGCGCTCATACGATCTCTAATCGCCCCATTGTGATTACTCCCAACCAGCAACTCAAAATCACCTATCTAAGCCAAAAGAAAGAAATCGATGTGATTGTAGACGGGCTAGCTTCTTTTCCCCTTCATCCAGGCGAAACTCTAGAGATTACAAAAAGTAACCGCACTTTCAAACTCATCAACCTGAAAAGGCGCGATTTTTATTCTACCCTGCGAGGGAAGCTGGGGTGGACAGGAAAGCTCCGAGCCACCTAGGGATCGTAAAAGAATTTCAGAAAAAGAGTCGGTTACGCATACGGGAGCGCTTACGGTTAGTAAGAATGATCGTCAAGGCGTACCTTACCCCTAAACACCCTATAAATATAGTAGCCATAGAGAAGCACGATCGGCACTCCAATACAGGCAATCGTTAAAATGACTGTTAGGGTCAGTTCACTAGAGGCTGAATTGAATAAAGTAATCGAATAGTCGGGATTGGTGCTTGAGAGAATCAGATGAGGAAAATACCCCAATCCAAAAAGTCCAAATAAAAGGGTTATACTTCCACACGAAGAAAGAAAGGCCCACCCATCATTCCCCTTGTAGATTTGCCTCGGAATATTGGCGATAAGAAGAAGCGCTACCACTGCAATGACAATAAGAAAAGGGTATTCCCTCATCCGATCTGCCATATAATGGTTATAAATCAAGGTACTCATCGTAAGAAGAAAATAAAAAATCATAAACCCAATCATGGTGTTCATGACCCACCCTCTTAACCGGTCATGGAGTTCCCCTTCAGTCTTCATCAATAAGTAAATAGACCCATGCATCATAAAAAGGGCAATCGAAGTACATCCGAGTAAAATCGAATAAGGAGAGAAAAACCCTAAAAAAGTGCCAGTAAAATTCGTTTCTCCATCAAGAGGAATCCCCTGCACTAAGTTAGCAAGCAGTACTCCTATAACAAAAGCAATCACGTAACTTCCAAATGAAAAAACCCCATCCCAAAAAAATCGCCAAGACAAGCTCTCCATCTTAGAACGAAATTCGATCGCGACAGCTCTAAAAATAATTCCCGCAAGAAGAATCATAATAGGAGTGTAAAAAGCACTGCAAAGGGTCGCATAAGCTAAAGGAAACCCCGCAAATAGAGCTCCCCCAATGATAATTAACCACACCTCATTCCCATCCCAAACAGGGCCGATGGCATTTAAAAAGATCCGCCGATCCCGATCGGTCTTAGCAAAGGGATGCAACATCCCCACTCCGAGGTCAAATCCATCAAGGATGGTGAAAAAAACCACACTTGCACAAATCACGCAATACCACAGAAATTCAAGCACCATTTTTTTCTCCATAAATATTACGATATTCTCTGTCTTGACTAATAGCCTGAGGCCCTGCCTGAATTTTTCGATTCATGAGAAAAATAAACAGGAAAAGCAACAGGGAATAAATTGAAATAAACATGATCAATGACCCCACAACCTGAGCAGCAACAATAGAACGGGAAACCCCATCCACCGTTCTCAAGATATTATAGACAACCCAAGGCTGTCTCCCCACCTCAGCAGTAAACCACCCCGCCTGATTAGCCAGATAAGGGAATATAGCAGAAATCACCAAGTAGCGCAGGGTCCATTTAGACTTTTGTAACGTCCCCTTTCTATACTTGATGATAGCCATGAAAACCCCAAAACACATGAGAACCCACATAAAAATCATTAAGTGATATGACTGGAAAATAACCCCCACTTTTGGCCAGTTCTCTCGAGGTATTTGATCTAATCCTTGCACAGGCTCTTTAAAATTACGAGAAACTAAAAAGCTTAAAAATCCAGGAACCTGTAATCCAACCACTTTTTCATTTTTTTCATCGACATACCCAATCAATGTCATCGGAGTATAGTCTTGAGTTTGGTAAATCCCTTCAATCGCAGCAAGCTTTGCCGGTTGATTCATAGCAACCCCTCTAGCAGTACTGTCTGCTGACCAAAGCTGTAAAAGTAAGACGATGCCTCCTACATAAAGAGCGATCCTCATAGAGGTCTTAGCTACATCTAAATCCCTCTTTTTAAGATAGTAATACGCACTAATACTCAACACAACAAAAGCTCCCGTCAACCAAGCTCCAAAAATCACATGAATAATCCGATCTACAAAGGAGGGATTAAAAATCATTTCCCAGAAATTCGTCACTACAGCTCTTGCCTTATCCCCTGTTCCAATGACCTTGAATCCTGAAGGAGTTTGCATCCATGAATTCGCAGCTACAATCCAAACAGCACTAAAATGGGACCCCACCGTAACTAAAATAGTGGAAAGGTAGTGCATTTTTTCACTTACCCTATCCCAACCAAAGAGCATGATGCCTATAAATCCCCCCTCTAAGAAGAAAGCAAAAATTCCTTCTGCGGCAAGAGCACTTCCAAACACATCCCCAACAAAGGTAGAATAGCGAGACCAATTATTTCCAAAAGCGAAAACCTGAACAAGCCCTGTGGCAACCCCTAAAGCAAAACTCAAAGCAAAAAGCCCCGTCCAAAATTTGGTCATCCTTTTGTACTTCGGCTTTTTCGTTTTTAAATACATCCCCTCCATGATGGCAATCATGAGAGCTAACCCAATACTGAGTGGGGGAAACAGATAGTGAAAAGAAACAGTAAATGCAAACTGAATCCTTGATAACCAAACGACATCCATAACCCCTCCACAATAATTTTGGCCGACTGTTTGGGTATATGTTGTTAAAACATAAATGTCAACTTGACTTTTAAACCAATTTTCGGAGAATGTGAGGCAAAACTCTCAATAAAAGCATAGTGAAGTAGGGCCATGTATTTTTTCCAAACGATTACCCCCTTGATAGAGGTGGTCATCATTACGGTGATGATCAACTACCTACTTTCCTTTTTTTGGAATACGAGATCCATGGATCTCATGCTCGGACTCCTCGCTTTTCTCCTTATCTTTGCTTCTTCATCCTGGTTCCACCTTCCCATTTTGCATAAATTAATGTATTTAGTCGCAAATGTAGCTGTCATCGCGATTCTCATTATCTTTCAACCTGAATTAAGGGTTGCCCTATCGAAATTGAGCGTCAAAGGAAAACGGTACAAAGAACTCACAGAATTTGATAAATTTCTCGATCAACTCGCCAATTCTGTCTATAAACTCTCAGAGAAACGGACAGGAGCCCTTATTGTACTAGAAAATGAAGATTCTCTTGAAGAATATGCCAAAAAAGCGGTGATGTTGGGGGCTTTTTTTTCATCAGAGCTTCTAGAATCTATTTTTGCAACCACAACTCCCCTACACGATGGAGCGATCATCATTCGAGATCTCTCTATTGTTGCTGCATCTGTCATCCTCCCCCTCGCAGAAGATACCTCCCAAATTGCTAAATCGATGGGCACAAGACATCGGGCTGCATTAGGAGCTTCTCAAATTTCAGATGCCCTCCTCATTGTTGTATCTGAAGAATCAGGTAAAGTGTCGATTGCACGGGATGGAATTATGACCCGGGGCGTCAAAATTGATCGATTTAAAGGGATCATCCGCAGCATTTTTAATCCCCCTGCTAAAACCACCATCACAAAGAAACTTAACTTTTGGGAGTGGCTCAAGCGATGAGATCTACCCTTGCTCTTATTTTTTTCAATAATTGGCCGAGAAAATGTCTTTCCTTGATTCTCGCTATCGCCGTTTGGTTCCTCGTCAATCAATCCCTGACAATGACAAAAACAGTCAATAATATTGGAGTCAAGATTGTCAATATCCCCCCTGGAAAAACGATTGAAGGGATTCAATCTAATGGCCTTTTAACCAAAAGAATCACGCTCACCATCACAGGAAATAAATCTCTTTTAGAAGAGCTCACCTCTAATGATTTTGAAGTTGTGATTGATGCCTCAAATCATCGGGGCGAATGGATTGCTGAAATTTCGCAGAAAAACCTCTATTCCCTGAATTCTGACCTCAACCTTACTTCAGGCATTAATCGAGTTTCCCACAAGAAATTCATCATTAAGCTCACTAAACTGGTTACAGAAAAAATACCTATCATCATCACCCAGCCCATTGGGGAAGCACCCAAAGGATACCAATTTCTCGATATTTGGCCCTACCAGCTCCA
>JAGOSM010000089.1 GCA_018062315.1 Simkaniaceae bacterium
AGGGGGTAAGATGCAAGAAGTGTTCGACGAAATGATTCAACATCAGGAGGCGAAGCTGCTCCGTATTGCGACTGAGGTGGTACCGCACATTACGGAAGAGGATATTTTGCAGCCCTTTGATTTCCCCTTATTAGAAGGGCATCCCCATTTTCGTTATGAAGAGGGGTATCTGAAAGGGTTACATGCTGCTAAATTTGCTTACATGGCCCACTCGATAGAACGTTAAGGGATCGGCGCGCAGAAGCTGAAGATATTTAACGGGTCAGTCCTGACATCTGGAAAGAGCTAATCTGACCTTCGCCAATCTTCACATTGTTATAGACAAATTTTTTCTAAAAGAAGATCATTTTCCATAAAAAAATTTAAAATAAAAGAGAGGGAGATGGCAACTTCAGTAACTGAAAGTTATTCAAGAATTTTTACCGTTTCGTTTTGTCGTTCCTGTCCTAATACATCTGTGGCTCTGGGAGGATCTCCTTATGAGATTAGTGTGGAATCCCGTAGTATGGCAGGGAGTTTAGTCGCTGGTGTTCCTAAGGTAGCTCTAGAGGATATATTAAGTGCTATTCGCAATACTGGGGTACAGGAGGGGACTTGTTCGGTGAAAGTTAATCTAGTAACAAGAGAAGTGGTCTTTATCGAAGCTCATAAATGGGATGAACACGAATGCATGGCAGGTCTAGATCCCGAAGCTGTATTTCGAGCTATGATTGCTAAAACAATGGGTTTGCCTAAGAATTAAATTTAGGGGCTTTTTTCTACCTTTTCACCTTAGCTAAGGAAGAAAGAAGTCGAAGAGTTGCAACTTATTTCTCTGGTAACCATAGACTCTGAAAAATCGGGTATATTATGAGACTTTTTCTATTACTTTCCTCTTGCCTTCTTCCTATTTTCGCCGAATCCTCTTATGCATTGTCTACAGGAGAACAAGACAGGGAACGACTGATTATTTTAAATGAGCTTTATAATCCCTCCACACTTTCTCGGTTAGAAATAACCCCTGGTCTTCGAATTTTGACTATTGGATGCGGAATAGCCCTTCTAGAGCTTGAATTAGCTCAACAGGTGGGGCCTCAGGGGTCGATTCTAGCTACTGATATTAGTTCGGACCAGTTGTTGATTGCAGAACAAACAGCTCTAGCTGCAAATATCAAAAACCTCCAATTTATGCAGCTTAATGTAGAGGATGCAGGTCAAATCCCTGGAGTATTCGACCGTATTCATTGTCGTTTTGTTTTATCTCATTTACCTTTAGGCGTGGTGGAACAGGTAATTCCGGTGTTATATGGATTATTAGCTCCCGAAGGGATTCTCGTTTTAGAAGAAATTGCCAATCTGAATTCACTGACTTGTGAACCTCAACATATAGGATATGACAAATGGAAATGTATTGTTCAAAAGCAATTTGCAGCTCAACAATCCGATGTTTCTCCGGCAGAAAGGATTCTAGAGTTCCTAAAAAAAAGAGGGTATGTAGTTTTTTCTTATTCGTACCACCCTATTTTACATTCTCAACGAGAAAAAATGATTCTCTCTCTGGGGGTGATCTCTGTAAGGGATCATCTTTTAAAACAGGGAACTGTTTCCTCTAACGAAATTGAAGAAACCATACCCCTTCTTGAACAACTAGAACAAGACCTGACAATCCTGCCTCGTTATTGCGAGAGTAGTCAAATTGTTGTGCGACAGTAATTTTTTTTTACCACCCGTTCGCAAAAGCTCTCTAGTGAGCTTTTGCGAACGGGTGGTAAAAAATATCTTTTCCGATTCTTCAGCTTGTTTGGGTATACACTCTCTACAGCTGGTCGTAGTAGTGCTTTAGCTCTTGTTCCTCTTTTTTAATAAGGGAAACAAGATCTCTAATCTCATCCAAGCTCTATTTCATTGCCGTATTTTTTTCTCCGTGCTATCATTTTTCTCAACGGAGATCAAAATGTCTTTTGAATTATGTAAACCTTTAACGGAAGTTTCTGTGTGCTCAGGGTTCCTGGACCCATCGGAAAGGTATTCCCCATGCCGCGAGTATTTGTCTGTCGATAGTGTGATGAGTGAATCTACAGGAGAGCGCTGTATTTTCACTAGATTTACCTCAGAAGGGGGCCATGCTAACTGTGAAGGCATAATGAAGCTATTGAAGTGGGGGTCTCTTGTTAGTCGAGCTAGAGTGCCATCTTCATTAGGGGAAAGAGTCAGAGTCTTAGAAAATCAGGATCTTGCTAAAAAAACAGGTGCTCTTGAAGCTCAATTAGCTCAGGCATCAGGACTTCATCAAAGAGCATCTGTTGAATCTAGTTGCCGCTTTGTTCAGTCAAGAGGCCCAGAAGATCCCTAATAAAAAAAGAGCTCTTTACCACCTTTAAGTAGTACAATTGCAAGGCCTCTATTAACATGGGGTCTTGAAAGTAAGGAAGTCTGACATAGGGGCTATGGATTCTTTTCAAAACATTCAGGAAGATCAATCGATTCAAGGGAGAGATTTCACAGGAAGTTCTCTTGCTGAATACTCCTTTACAAATTGTGTGTTTCAAAACTGCAACTTTACCGAATGCTCGTTTCAAAATGCAAAATTCATTTCTTGCTCTTTCAAAACGTGTAATTTAAGTCTTTTAAAAATGGAAGGGTGTCGAATGCAGGATGCCTGTTTTGAAGACTGTAAAATCGTGGGTGCTGAGTTCTTTAAATGTGAAAAGAGATTTTTCTCCATCAAGATCACAAAGAGTTTTTTGCAATACTGCAATTTTGCAGATTTAAATATCAAATATGCTTCATTTCATGGGTGCAAGTTAAAGGAATGTTATTTTAACGATACGAGTCTGATTGAGGCAGATTTTAGAGATACAGATCTCTCAGGGACTATTTTTCATAACAGCGATTTATCAAAAGCCAATTTTTGTGGGTCCAAAAATTATACAA
Organism: Simkaniaceae bacterium; assembly: GCA_018062315.1. Taxonomy (GTDB): domain Bacteria; phylum Chlamydiota; class Chlamydiia; order Chlamydiales; family Simkaniaceae; genus JAGOSM01. Next base: position 2,914 of record JAGOSM010000089.1, read on the forward strand.
TTGACGTAAGGGCTAACAAAGTTAAAAAGGCGAAATTTTCCTTTCCTGAAGCTATTGAACTTTTGCGTAGTTTTGAAATAGATATCGTCTAAAATGCCTTAGATATCAGCAATTTCCTCTGGAGAATTTCTTCGAAAAGACAAGAGGAGACTTTTCGTAAATAAATAACAGGATATTAGGATGGTCAGGATAAAAAACAAAAGTCCCATCCTGATCATCCTAATATCCTGTTATTTATTTTATTTAAAGTGTTGGAATGTTATGTGTGTTATGTTTTGCTAACAACCTGAGTTTCGAGTTTATTTCCCATGAGAATCAACGAGATTTTCGATGAAATTTGAAGCCATTTTTTCGAAATCCATAATTTTGATCATTCAATCCAGAATCGATTAAGAATAGTTGTGAGGCCGATCATGATTTCAGCGAGAATTGCTTTGATTTCAATGGCCGCGGTGCTTTTCTTTCTTTTTTTCCTGTTTATCAGTAAAGCGTTTTTCTTTTAAAGCTTGATTGGCCTCGCTGGATTCGTGTTTTTTTTCTTTTTTGTGTTTTTCAAGCTCTTCTCTTAAGTAATCTTGAGCTAAAGTAGAAGGGCGTGTGGTTTCTTTGATTTTCTCCATCT
>JAGOSM010000008.1 GCA_018062315.1 Simkaniaceae bacterium
CATCGGGTCTTTTCTCACTGACCCAATAGATGGTATAGGAGAGAATCATTAAAGAAAGCACAAAGGAGATCGCGCGCATGAAACTGTTATATTGAATTGTGTCTAATTAATCAAGCTGAGCGTCACCGTAAGGAGTAAAACAATCCAGACAGGAAGTTTCACTGCAGTCCATCCCCATCTTTTATAACCGATATTGCATAGAGTGAGCATGATAATTGAAGGATAGCATAGAGAGACAGCGGGATGGATGATTTTCATGATTTGAGTAAACCCCAGATTAGAAAAAAGAGAAGTAAGGGCGATTAAAATAAATAAAGTCGCGCCATGGGAAAGTTTAGGAGAGATGAAATCTTTTCTTAAAATATCGGCAAAGGTGAGAGCAAGTCCAATGACGGTAGTAAGACAAGCGAGAATCACAGCAAGGCTTGCAATGGCCCCTAAATAAGGGCCTAACATTAAATAAGAAAGGGTGACAAGGAGTGTTTCTGGAGGGTGTGAGGAGAGTTCCTGAATATGTAAGGATGCGGTATGGCTGAGCCCTACATAGACAATTCCAAGGAGGAGTCCTGCGATCGTTCCAGAGATGAGAGTGGTGGACACGACATGGGAGGGGTGTACCTTGACTTTAAGCATATCCCAAATAGAAACTGAAAAATAGGTAGCAGCAATGAGGTCCATCGTATCGTACCCGGTGCTAAGTCCCGACATGAGAGAAGTTACAAGAGGCTGTTCAATATGAGTGACCGTTCCTGAAAAAAAACACCCTTTGATGATAATGATGAAGAGGGCCACAAGAAGAAGGGGGCTTAAAATATACCCTAACAAATTAATCACTTGATGTCTTTTCATGGTAAGGGCTAAGACCAAAATTCCCCCAATCAACGAAAACAGAGGGAGGGAGAGGGAGGGAAAAAAGGGTTGAATGGCAGCGTAAGCGACAATAAAACAGCGAGGCATCACCGCAAAGGGGCCAAGAAGGGCTGTTGTGACAATGATAAAAAAATAGCCGAGCCATTTTCCGGCGCGTTCGTAAAAGGCTCTGAAATGACCCTCAAAAAGAATAGAGCCAAAGAGGCCAATAAGGGGGCCTCCAATCGAGGTGAGCAAAAGGCCTGCCGTTGCATAGATGTTTTGATCTCCCGAGAGGGTGCCGAGAAGAAGAGGGAACACTACATTTCCTGCTCCAAAAAACATCGAAAAAATAGCTAGAGCAATTGGAAAATAGCGCATCGAAAGAGGGTACACCAAATTTTATTTTGTGTATATAGAAACAAGGCCAAAAGGCTGGGATGCTCTTGAAGTCAAAAACCAATTCCTCAACTTGTTTCGGTATGCCTCCCTCCCTCTGAGGGAGGAAGAACAAAACGGTGAGAGCTAGGGAAGTCGAAAAGAGAAGAGATGTTAGTTTTTAAGATGAAGGGGTTATTCCTGTAATCAAAGCTTGTTAGGGCAGGGAGATCAGGGACTACAGTGAGTTGATTATGAGAAAGATTTAACGTACGCAATCTGGCAAGCTTAGAGAGATCAGGAACTGTTGTAAATCTGTTCTTACGAAGAGATAAATCTTGTAGGGAAGGAAAATAAATTGTGAGTTCGGGGGGAATATCGCTTAGCCCTAGGTTGGATAGGTCAAGTGTAATTATTGTAGCTAGGGATGTTCGATTACTCTCCATCCATACACGAATTTGGTGAGCTTGTTCCATTGGGGTCCCTATAAGGGGAGGGAGAGACATAGTCCAGATGCGTGAATACAGGGCAATAAGATTCTGAGAAATTTGAAGGGGCTCCCTATCTAAAATATCAACAAAGGCTTCTTTCGTTACAGGAAGGGGGTTTATGTCAAAACCGTGTTTCAAGACAGAAATAGCGAGTGCTTGTATTTTATGAGGTGAGGAAATTTCTCCAGATTTATCCAGAATAACTTCAGGTGTATGAAGCCAACTAGTATGGCGCTCTAATGAGGGGGTGATTTTTATTAATAAAATGGTCCAAATTTGAGATACAGCAGCCTGACATGTCTTATTTACCTGAGCATAACGACATAAATCTCCTAACGTAAGACCCATTTTTGATACCAAATCAGGATTTGATAATATGGCTTCCAAAAATCGCTCACTTTTTTAAATTTAGATAAAACATATCAATAAAGAGTGGATTTAATCAAGGGGTAGGTGGCGAGGGTATAAATATTGATCTCTTTACGTCTTCGGAGAGAGGGAAATATGTACATAAATTATTGAAAATAATTCGAAAGAGTGGGTAGCATTCCCTCCATAAAAAATAGAGATAAAGTTACTTCTTGTTAAGTTGCGTACATTTTATACCCAGTCAAGCTGAAGAAAAGGCCCGTATCTATGTCCAACATGAAATTGGTTATTATCGTCATGTTGAAACCCTTCCAAAACAGGTGGTAGATTTCGTATGTTAGAGTGGTTGCAAAAGCTTGCTTTCGTTACGCCCTTCGAAGAGTGCTGGGGGGAGGGGAATATGTGGTGGTATGAGAAAGATCCAGAGGATTCTAATCCCCTTGCAGGTCGCAAGATTTTTACTGCCTCATGGGGAGATTCCAAGAAGGATAGAATGGATTTGGCTCGAAAGATGATAAGGCTTCATTTGCAGGTGACGCAAAATCCAGATCTTTTTTCTACAATGAGGGAACTGCGCATTGCAACGAAACACTTAACGGAGCTTCCTTCTTCAATTAATCAGTTGCGGGGGCTGCAGATATTAAAGCTTTCAGGATGCAATTTGGAGGTGCTTCCCTCTGCAATAGGGGATCTTATAGCACTTAAGAAATTGAGATTGGATGAAAATCGGTTGACTTCTCTTCCTTTGGAAATACGTCAGCTTACGGCACTTACATACTTAGATCTTGCGTGTAATAGATTGGTTACAATTGACTACCCCGTTATGGCACGCATATCTAAAATTGCATCTATTATTCTTTTTCCTCAACGATGCGGGTATACTCATAGGATGTATAGGGATGTGACGTTATATACTCATTTTCAGATTGCTTGTTTGAGTGTGGAGCAAAGATATTCTTCTCAGAGAATTCTTGCATGCATGCACGAGTTAAATATTGTACGAGGATGTGATGCTCGGGAAAAGGCAATGATATGTTATAACCAAAGTCATCCAGCTCTTCCTACAAAATGGGATAAAGCTTCTGAAAATGATCTCCATAGAATTGATGTACAGAGTTTATATCAGGCTTGTGTAGGGCCTATTTTATTAAACACGGCTGTTAAGACCCCATTAGCTATTCTATTTGGGGAGGTTGTTGATCAGTTGAGCCATTTTCTCCCAGCCAATGATCCCTGTTTACAAGATGCTTTCTCTCTGATGTACGAGCAAGAGATCCGTATGTGGATGAAAGAGCAACAGAGTGTTTTAAGTCGTATTACAAGCCTCCAGTTTGTTTGTTCGGAGATGGAGTTTCTGCCCCCTGAAGTGAGTTACCTAACTGGCGTGACCCAATTATGGTGTGTGGGGATTCAATTGCAAAGGCTTCCCCCAGAAATTGGGCAGTTGACTAAACTTAGGGAATTGGCACTTTGTGACAATTGCCTCAAAGAAGTGCCTTTGGAAATCAGCGCTCTTACAGCATTAGAATTTCTCGATCTTGATGGGAATGCATTGACACATATCCCGGCTGAAATAGGGAGTCTTTCTCATCTCAAAAAATTGTGCCTTTTAGATAATCCATTAATTTCTTTACCCTATTCAGTTGCTATGCAACCTGTGCAAATTGATCCTGAGGATCCTGAGAATATATATATTAAGACCTGTTTGAACATAGCTGCTCTTTCTCCCTTTGAACACCATTCCCTAGAAACCTTATTTTCATGTATGGAGCCTTGCTTGCGTGTCTTAGGTATGAACTTTCGCCAAGAGGTGATCGTAGAATATAATCAAACTCATGCTCCGTTACCCACAGAATGGAATACAATGGATGCTAGAGTGACATATACAGTGGATGTGGAAGGGTTGTATCATGCCTATATAACAATCATCGAACGTCAGAGGCAGCGGGACAAAGCCTTGTTGAGTCTCTTTGAAACAGTTAGATGCTCATGGAATAAAACATGTGAAGATCTCGTGGGTTTTGTCGACGAAGAGGTTCCTCTTGCTGAAAAGGCGCAGCGGATACGCTTTTGGATAGAAACAAACAGAGGTGTTTTAGACAAGAACCTCATACCCAATTATCTGGGGACTTATGCTCAGATAGAAACGATAGAAAAGGGGAAAACACACCCCCTTAAGACCTTCTTTTTATCCATGCATGGGTTAAACATTGCGTTAGGGCGCGATATTCGCAAAGAGGTAATGATACGATATAACCCAACTCTTCCTGCCGAATGGGATGAAAAGTGGATGGATACATCCTATGAAATCGATGTGGATAGACTATTAGAAGTTTATGTCGAAGTTGTTGTTTTAGAATTACTTAAAATGGGAAAATGAGATGTTAGATTGTATTAGTCCAAGTTTGCAAAGCTTAAACCTCTCTTTCAATCAATTCACGGTGTTTCCACCTGCAATGAGTCGATATTCAGCACTCACAAGTTTACAGCTTGATGGTAATCAACTGAGAGAGCTCCCCTATGCGATCCATTTAACTGCATTAACGAAATTGACCCTTGGAAAGAATCGGTTTTCAATTTTTCCTCAGCCTATTGTTTCATTGACAAGGCTTGTAACATTGATTCTTGAAAATAATGAATTGGAACAAATTCCTGGAGAAATAAGTTATTTGACAGGGTTAAAAATACTCAATATTTCCAGGAACAAGCTCTGTATTTTACCTCCAGAAATTGGGCGGTTAACAGCACTTGAGGATTTGAATGTTTCAGATAATCGATTAAGGACTTTGCCTTCTCAACTTGCAGATCTTACGCAGCTGACAGAGTTAATTCTTTTTGCCAATGATTTGGATGAACTTCCCCCATCAGGGCTTGCACAATCTATTTGGGTTGATCGGTTTTTTCCTCAAAGGATCCCTCCTTTCAATGAGGTGTCCCAGATCACATATGAGCATATGGTCGCGATGGCTTCTACTCCCACGCACTCATTGAAGACCATTCTTTTGTGTATGCATGAGTTAAATATTGCATTAGGGCGAGATATTCGGAAAGACATCATGACGCGGTACAATCAAAAACATCCATCGATTCCTGTTGAGTGGGAGGAGGAATCCCTTGATAGGGGATATAATGTCGATGTAGAGGGCCTATGCGAGGCCTATATAGAATCTATTATAACGAAAAGAGCATAGATGATGAGTGTGTCCAGCTGTTTACCTACGATTGCTTTAGATTCAATACAGGATCAGGCGTTGATGAAGACATTTGAGCCGATTGTGCTTCAATTGCATTTATCGTCCGCTGCGGAACAGGAAGCGTTATCACTGACGCGGGCGTGTGACATGCGTGCATGGATGGTAGAGCATCGCAATAGTTTAAATACAATCACTAGATGTAATTTTGAGAATAGAGATTTGGAGGTGCTTCCCATAGAGATGGATCACTTGCAGGGATTGAAAGAATTATCTCTTGGGGACAATCGATTAAGAGTTCTGCCCTATACTATTGCATCACGTAATGTATGTTATGGGATGTATCTAGAGCAAACTTTTGCTTTGAATACTCTTTTTTTGCAGACTGGTTTGCGTATTGCTGATTTGGCACGCGGTGAGCCTCCACGGATGAGAGAAGTTTTCTTATCTATGCAGGAGCTGAACGTTGCGTTAGGATGCGATGTTCGGAAAGAGGTTCTCATGAGGTATAATGAGTGTCATCTGCCTCTTCCCATAGAGTGGGATGAAATGAAGGTAGATGAATGCTATGGAATAGAGATTGAGGCTTTATATCACGCTTATGAAACGGTGATCAAATCAGAGGCTGTATCGGTTATAGTGCAGCAGATTCAGCAGGATCAGAGTGTTATGTGCCTCTTTAAAGAGGTTATTCAGCAGTTAGATGGAATTCGATCGGATGATAGGGGTTTAAAAGAAAGTGCGATCTCATTAAAACGGGCGCACGAGATGCGTACTTGGATGGCAACTCACCAAGATGTTTTATCGGAAATGAGATCACTTATGATTATTGCTGATCATATAGAAACGATACCTCCAGAAATTGCTTTTTTTAAAGGGCTTACTCGATTATCTCTTGCATGCAATCGGCTGGCAGAGGTTCCTGTATCAATTGAAACCCTTACAAGGTTAACCAAGTTAGATCTTTCAGGTAATCGGTTGACAGAGTTTCCTCGTGCACTCTGCGCTTTGATTCAATTAGAAAAATTAGATTTTGGAGATCATTACTTGCGAATGGGAGATGTTCCTTCTGAAATTCGCTTCCTTACCAAGTTACGAAAATTAAAGCTTGCTTGTTGTAGATGGCCAGCCTTTCCGCTGATGCTTTGTCAGTTAACAGGGCTCCTTGTATTGGATCTTGCTTATGCTGAACTTTCAACGCTTCCTTTAGAATTTCAGAGCCTTACTGGGTTAACTAAGTTAACTTTTAATCTCAGCGACTTCACAGAATTTCCTTCCGTACTTTGTTCTCTTATCCAATTGGAGGAATTAGATTTTCAGTCTAGTGGTATCAAAGCAGTTCCTCCTGAAATTCGATTTCTTACAAAGTTAAGAAAGTTAAATTTTGAAGGAAATAGGCTCGCTACCCTTCCTCAAGAAATCGGCCAATTAGTGCAGTTGACACATTTGGAGCTTTCGAGAAATCGGTTAAGAATTCTTCCGGAGACGGTGTGTGATCTGACACAGCTTATAGGTTTAGATCTGTCAAAAAATGATTTGCAGAGGCTTCCTGAAAAAATTGGACAATTGAGTGCTCTACAGTTTTTTAAGCTTTCCAATAATTTCTTAACATATCTTCCTGATTCAGTAAGGGGGCTTAAAGTAGGTTTCAGTCTATTTCCCCAATCTTCTTATTTGAGCAATGTCTGTATGCAGGTGTGTGTGGATATTTTACAAACAGGGGTTGCTCCTGTAAAGACGGGTTTTGCATCGATAGAAAATCTCAATCGTACATTTGGAGTAGATGTTGGTAGAGAGGTTTTAATGCGCTATAATAATGCCTCTGGCTCTATTCCTGTTGAATGGGACGGGGTGTTTAGTAGAGATGAAACCTGTAAGTCATACCGTCCGAGACTATATCGTGCATATAGAGAGGTGATGGAATCAGAAATGATCCGGTCCCGTTTGTTTGTGGGAGATCAACACAACAAGGCGCTTGTGGTTTTAGCAAAAGGCATCAATTCTTTATTTCGAAACGCCTACCCTAAAGAGTTTGATTATATGCGCTTCTTCTATAAAGATCCTGGTGGCGAGAGGCATCAGATTCTTTCGTGGATGGTAGCGCATCAACCGTTTTTAAATCGAATTACATCTCTTACCCTCTACCATGAAGATTTAGAGGTGATTCCTCCGGAAATCGCTCTATTGAGAAATTTAACAGACCTGAATTTATCGTTTAACAGGCTCTCATAAACCTATATCCCAAGAATAGAGGCCTCCATTGTTTCCTAAAGTTTAAATTTCACAGCTTTGGGCCGTCCAAGCTGTGAAATTTAAGTGACGACTATAGTGGCAACAAGTCAGGCTTACAATGAGTTAAAATATGAAGTAAGACTATTGGATCTGTTTCGTGTAGAAGTTGATCCCTAACTGTGTCAGGTAGGAGGCGGGCAGTAAGTCTTGAGAATAGTTCATGTGGTGACTCTTGATCTTTTGACTCTTCAGCTTCAGCTCTATCTGGATCCTCTTCTGACTGAAAAGTAGTCAGCCTTTCTGATGTCAAAGTATATCCAAGTGCAGATAGTTTATGAAAAAGAAAGTGTGAACAGATCGGTTCAAGAATAATGTGATGCTCATCGAATATAGGGCTGTTTAGCGTTAACGGGTCCCTTGTTAAACCTTCTTCTCCAAAAAGCTCAGTATGCCGAGCGGTGATATCTGCAGGCAATCGAGGATGAAGTTGTGAATAGACTTCAGTTAGTATTGTAAAAGAAGGGTCTAAAAACATCCTATTCATCATCTCCTCTATACCACCTTCTTCTACTATCGAATGTGAAGAATCAGTCGAGTCAGCACGGGCTCTCATAAGAAGTAATAGGGGAGCTCCTTCGCTATGCTCGGTTGTCCTTCTCTAAGCGACGAGGGGAAGGCTTCTGCACTGGAACCATTGGTCCCTCAGAAAGTCTGCGTTGTAGAGCTGCTTTAAATCTCTCAAAATCGGTTAATAAATAACGCTCTCCCCAGTCTCCCATCCTAGCTTCTGGCCTACCCGCTAAATCCCATACATGAAAGCAAATTCTTCCAAAATCGTCCTCACTCAATCGATCTCCGCGGCGAAAATTTCCCTGAAGGAATAAGGTCCGATATCCGAAGGTATCATGGATTATCTTACTCACTACTATCAGGGTACATTGACGTAATAGATGAAGATCATCACTCGCATGATGCTCTCCCCATAACGGGTCAATTCCCATTGGTTCTCCAGATAGAGTTCCTATTTTTTCATAAATAAAGGTTCTGATGTGTTCAGGAAATGCTGCAACAATCTCAGGAGTAACTTTTGTTGTTCCTATAAGGAGTTGGGAGGGGATGCTTATATGCTCACCACCTATTATAGGGGTATAGCTTCCTAAGGGGGGAAGATTCATTACAAAAGGGCCATGATATATGCTGTTGCTGAGGAAATCAGCTTCATGACGTATTCCTGATAGCTCAGAAAGAATGCTAGGAAAGGTTGTGTCCCTTTGAAAGTAAAAATTTCCACATAATCCTGTTAAATACCGTAATTCGTAAGGAAGAATCGATACTTTTTCTGCAGGAGGGAATGTAAAAGTCCCTCGGGGAATATCATCAGGTAGTCTACTTTTCGTTTCGAGCCATACTCGAACATAGAGAGCTTGTTCCTCAAGCGGAAGTGTGTCAAAATGATCTGGGATGATAGGTTCCCCTCGTGGATCTCGATTGCTTGCTCGAATGTCATCTGATAAAGTTCTATAAAGAGAAACTAAAGCGCTGTCATATTTTCTACAAAAGGCATCAACAACTTCTTGAGGAGCCGTTTCGCTTGAGAGAATGCGGAGGGCTTCTCTATTCCCAAATTCAAGACGCAAATTATGTTCTAGTATCCTTGTATCAGTGAGATCCTCTCCAAAACGGGGAGCCAGAAAGTGATCGTTAAGTGATATGAGAATCGATTCTGGTCCCAACGTCACTACTTTTTCAATAATATCTGTACCTGCAAAGGAGTCCTCTTTGGCGACTAGATGCTCTACCAAAGAGCTTCGCAACCGTTCAGCAGCAACAGCCCCCGCATTTTCAAAGGCTGTAGTCTTCTGTATTTGTAGATGTGAAGCATGACGCCTGCTTTCTTTACTTAATTTTGACATAGTTGGGATGCCCAGATAGGGCAGGATATTATTAAAAAGAATGTCTCGATCGGTTCTCTCAAAAATAATATTTAATGGATTTGGTGGATTAATCACGCAAACTCCTTATTGTTAATAATAATCTTACTGCAAATATATCATTAAATAAAAGCAGGTTAAATATTGATTATTGCTTATCAAGATGTTAATATCTCAATAAAAAACTGTTGTTTAATTTCTATTTTCTATAGAATTATTGCTTGATATGACTATTACAGGGCCAAAGCTTCCACTAGATTTGTTTTTTGATAAAATCCTCCCATATCTGGATAGGAACATGATGTCAGGCATCAATAAACAGGGGAGGGATCATGCTTTGCGTCTACAAATAAAGGTGAGAACTGCCTTTGAAAATGCGGGGGTTATTGCTGCCGAACGTTTGAGAATCTCTTTGATAGAGCATCTAGTCGCCAAAGAGGACTCCTTTGCAGGTACGGATATTATTGAAAAAGTAGTGACGTTGGGACCAGAATCGATTCTCATATCACTTAACGATCACTTTCTGGTTCCCCGTTTTGGAGAGGACCTCACTGATACAAGGATACTAGAACATAATCTGCGTCTTGAATTTGGGAACAGAGAAGCCCTCCGGATTCTCTCAAGTAAAACAGATCCTCAGGAAGTGGTTGATGCCTTTTGTAGAAAATATGACAGCGCATTAGTTTCTCTTTACAGATCTTTACCAGATGACATTCGAGCAAATAATGGGGATCCACTAGGGGAACCTATCATTCCAGATAATTTTTACACACTTCCGCTTGAAAAACAGGCAATGTATGTTCGAATATGGCTTGAAGCAAAAAATGGAATGGGTGAAGGTGCTCTTCGTACAGTTACGAGAGTTGGGTTCCATCATAGGGTGTCAGTGCTGCCTTATGAACTACGGTGTTTAAGGGGATTAAGAGATCTCTATCTCGAGAATACAAGAAGTACAACAGTTCCAAGGATTTTTTCAGAACTCATTGGGTTAGAATTAAAGACCTATAGTCCCTTTTTAATGGAAGATGTTCCTCTAGATATAGAGGAACTGTTTGGTGGTCATATGATCATTCCATTTCAACTTCTCATAGGAACAACAAAGATTACCTCTCAGATTGTTGCTGCATTTCCCAAATATTTAAAGGATGAGATTTATCAAGAGGTAGCGGAGATGTCGGAAATACCAGTTTTTACTGATCCAGTATGGGGAGAGCTTCATGCAGGTGATGATCTTCACTTACTACGTCAATGTACTCTGGAAAAAATCTTCTACACACTTCGTTTACAGTTTGGATTGCATCCTAAGGAAAGAGTAAGTGAGGAAGATTTTGGAAGAATTTGCTTTCATGTATGGGATTTAGCGGGTAAGCCAGAAGATAGGATTGGTGATTGGGGAGAGCGTTATTTGTTAACGGATTTCCAAAGATTTAAAGAAGCCCTAGCTCGCGTTCTCTTTGAGAAGCTATCTCCTCGAGATCGGGATCTTTTTGATTTTTTAAGTTGGCTACATTCAGGACCCTTGGAAGGAGATCTTCTGTATGGGCAACATCATAGATATGATGATTTGAATGATCCTTATCAAACATTTTATGTGCAAGCAGAGGGGACTGGCCGATTTCATACAATAAAGAAATATCGCTCCATTAAAGAGCAATACGATAGATTGGATGTGGTCTGGCAAGAGAAAATTTATACTAAAATAAGCAATCGCTGTGCTGATATCAGGATCAACGCAGATGAAGACAGATTGTTTCTGAGGTATAATGGTATGTTTTTAGACTGTGTTGGTGAGCTGTCTCATCTTGAGATATGTTATAAAGTAATGACTGATTATTATCTGCAGATGCAATCTCGCTTGCCTGAGGCTGTGAACGCTATATATACAACATATTTTGGAGAAGAGGCCTTGACAAGGACTCGTTTTTATGAGCGGAGAACGGATTTAGAGGGGAATATGGAATTTTTCTCCGTAATTTGTTCTTATTTTATTTTTTATAAACTAGAAGAACTTGGGCATCACCTGACGCGAGAAGAGGCCGAGGTGTTGGAGAGTGACGTAGTGCCATATCTATCGATCTTAGGATCTGATGGCGTTCCAAAGATTCTTGCGAGATTTCTAACTAAAGAAGCTCGGGAGCGTCTTCTTGGAGAAATAGATAAAGAGACATTATATTTTGTTATACGAGTGTTTCGTGCTTCTTTTGCGCCGATACCCATTTTTGTATAACTCAATATTTTCTTAAGGGAAGCGAAGAGAGTCAACAATCCTCACTAGGCTTTGCGCTGCGGATGGAATACCTACCTCAACTTGATGAGCAGTGGGTGTTATAGGAAGCTGGTTACCGATAAGATATGGGTGTAGATGAGGAAAATGTGAGAAATCAGGGGCTTCAGTGAGTCGGTTGTAATTAAGATTTAAAGTGTCTAGGCAAGAGAGGAGAGAGAAATTGGGAACTGTAGTAAGCCGGTTGCAACTGAGATGTAACCTACGTAGCTTAGGAAGGTTTGAAAAATTAGGCACTGCAGTAAACCGGTTTTTAGCAAGATCTAACTCTTCTAAGTTGGGGAAGTTAGAGAAATCGGGAACTAAGGTAAGGTTGTTCCCTCCAAGATGTAAAATTTTTAGGGAAGGAAAGTAGTATTCGAGTTCTGGAGGAATGCTGCTTAGCCCTAAGTTCATTAAATAAAGAATATCTATTGTAGCTAGGTATGTTTGATGATATTCCATCCAGATACGAATTTGAGGAGCTTGTTCTTTTATTGTTCCTGTAAGGATAGATTGATCTGCATTGGGGATACGTGAATATAGGGAGATAAGATCCTGAGGAATCTGAAGAGAGACCCTATCTAAAATAGCAATAACGGCTTCTGCTTTTACAGGGAGGGATTTTAAGTCAAAGCTGTATTTAAAGAGAGAAAAAGCGAGTGCTTGTATTTTATGAGATGAGGGAATTTCTCCTGATGGATCAAGAATAATTTCAGGCATATGAAGCCAATCAGTGTGGCGCTCTAATACAGGGGTAATTTCTATGAATAAACTTGTCCAAAATTGAGATACGGCAACATAACATGCCTTATTTGTCTGAGCAAAACGACCTAAATCTCCTAATGAAAAATTTAGTTCTGATACGACATCAGGATATGATAATATAGTTTCCAAAAATCACCTATTATATTGAGATAAATTCCTCTCTTTCTCTTCGCCCCATAGAATCTTTAGGGATCCATGCTACTACCTGTAATGAAGGATCTCGGATCCCAGAGTGATTGGAATAATACATAAAAGCAGGTTCCCCTATCTGATATTCTTTAAAACAAATGGCCCAAAGGGATAGTTCTGATACTACAGGAAAGCCAGCATTATGAATTTGATCTCTGGAAATTCCTGATAAAAAAGATGCCAATTGAACAGAGGTTCCTTCTATAGAAGCATAGTGGGTTAATTTATCCAATGAGGCGAGAAGTAAATCTCCAAATATGGAGATGATCTTCATAAAATCCTGGGGTTTAGCTTGCCAGCCAATTAAAGAATCTTCAGTGGGAGGAGTGAATTTACATTCTAGCAATCCAATGGATCCATATTGCGAGGCGAGTTTTTCCGTGCCTGTATAGAAAGCTTCTCCGCACCAATATTTATGTTCTTGCTTAACAATTGCGATGAATTTTTCTCCGGGATTTCTTGCCTGTTCTCGTGCAGCACTCACAAAGTCGGGAGAAGAGGTTCCATGATACATGGTTAATTTTCCTTCTTGATCAAAAAATCGACTAAATCCGAATTCATGTCGTGCTCGTAAATCACTGACTCTGATGAGTTCTAAGGGGATACGCCCCTCAAATTGAGGATGGGGTTCATAAATAGAAGAGCACAGTCTATCCCAGGTGGTGGGATCAGTTTGATTCAAACTCTTTTTACAAGCTGAAAAAAGAAAATTAATTAAGGTGGTAAATCGAAAGGATAAATCATGCTCCATGGGATTAGGCCCAAAATCGGCGAGAAAGCTAGAGACCTGGTTCCGTGGATAATCCTTGGGATCAAAAAAGGAAGTACTCTGGTTATTAATAGCATCAACTGCATCACGTACAGCGGGATTCATGGGAGGAGAGGAAGAAACTGGGGGCTGGCTAGGGCTGGGGCGGCTGGGTGGCAATGTAGAATAGGGCAAAGCAAGTGGGTTAACCCAGGCTAAGGCTGATGCGATTAAAAAACGAAGTTCTGGTAGTAGGGTAGGTTTATTTACGCTTGGGTTACTTAGAAGTGGAAAGACGAGTTCGCTAAAAAAAGCACCTATACGGGATTCGTATTTCTGTGTTTTGATCCAATCGATCGCGAGATTGTAATCAAGAATGCTGGCATGGATGCGGGGAAATTTTTTATTTATTTCTTGATCAAGATGGCTATATTTCAACGCTGCAAAAAAAGGAATGATTCTGTTAGGCGCCCATTTAGTTTCTATGCAAAGCGTTCCCAATTCAAGGGGGAGTGCCTCTTTAGGAGAGGAACGAAAGAAATTGGGAAGTTGTTTCTCGATAATAGAGGTTAGCATAAGAGAGCCATTTCTATTTTCAGGAAGTGAGAGGATGAGATCAAGGGCTTCTTCTGTAGAAGGAAAGTGAAGATGTGTGGCAGTACTAAGAAATTGTTGGAATGTGAGATGTTCTAGTGAAGGCTGTAAAGGTGTTGTTAGAGAAGAGGGAGGCCCTCCTGCCCCAGCAGAAATGCCGCCAAAAAAACTGGAGAGGGGGATATCGCATTCTAATTTTCTTAATACGTCAGAAGGAGCACTCCAGGCTATGACTGATATGACGAGGAAATACATTCTAATAGTTAGATAGGGATCGCTGCCTGATATATAAGGAAAACAAATTTCTTTTAAAAAGATTCCGAGAGTATCTTGATGTTTCTTGCTGATTATCCATATGGGAATTGTTGAATCTTTGTCAGTTGAGCGGAGATCTATTTCCGCACTGATATTTTGGATAAGGCCTGCATGGATTAAAGACAAAAGAAGGAGCGTTGTCGTCATGGGATGGGGAGTTATTCTAAAGATTTCCCAAATGTCTCGATTATCTAGTTCTTGGAGGCTTAGTAAGTCGCTAAGATTTGTTTGAAGAGAGGGGAGGAGTTCGTCTACTCTCTGAAGCCCTTTTTGATTTTCCGGATAATGTAAAATTTCATTGAGAATCTGTGCGGATTTGTGAAATCGATTCCTAACAGGGAGATGGAAAAAAGTGATGACATCATCGCAAAAAGCATCAAAAGATGGGGCTTTAAGAGAAGGAAGATGTGTCCTTGGAGCTGTTTGAGGAGTCATTATAGGGATAGGAAGTTGTGTTGGAAGAGGGGATCCAGCTCCTGCAGCCGATTCTTTGGATATAGCATTCTTTAAAGCAGATTTTTTTAAAAACGTAGGATCGACAAATGCGAGGGATTTGGTGATTAAAAAATGTAATTCAGGAAATAAAAAAGGACCCGTTGTAGGTTCATCAGTGATAAGAGGAAAAACGAGTAAATTCAAAAATGCCCCTACTCTGGCTTCATAGCGATGCACCTTAATCCAGGAAAGAAGGGAAGGTATTCCATCTGGTGTGAGGCCTATTCCCGGCAAGTCTTCTGTGATTTTTTCGATAAGGGCACTATTTGAAAGTGCAGTCAGCAGAACAAGAGTATTGTCAGGGTGGGCTTCAAGATAATTTAAATAATTCCTGCCAAGGATTTCTGCACTTTTGGGAAAGGAGGATTCTATAGTGACAAAGGGGCGAATATGATCAAGAAAAGCAGGAACTGCTACTTTATGCAGATAAGAGCGATTTCCCTGATTTGCTGGCAGATCGAAAAGAGCATTTAACATGAGGTTTGCAGCAGGGATCCCTTTTGTGTGAAATCCTTTTTTTACAGCTTCAGTACAAAATGTTTCAAAAGTATGCAATAAGAGGGAAGTAGAGGTTGAGACTCGAGTAGGTGATATTGCTTGTGCTATAGGCCTTATTTTTTGTGGGGCAACTGAATGTTCGCTCCAGGCTAAGGTGGCTGTGAGTAAAAAATAAAAGGTGGTTGCTATGCGGCCTGAAGGGTCTGGTTTGTCCAAAAAATAGGGAAAAGCCACTTCTTTTAAAAAATTGCCCAACGCATCCTGATACCCTTTTTCAACGATCCATACAGGAAGAATAGAGTAGGCTTCTTCGTTTATAAAATTGATAGTTTTACTCGCCTCTTGGATAAGATTTGCATGGATAAGAGCTTGCATTAAGAGGGCTTGAGTAGTGACAGTAATGCCTTTTTCTAGGAAGGACATCCAGATCAGCTCATTATCGGCAGTTTCAAGATGTTGAATGGTGGATAAGTGCTCGTTTAAGCAGAATTGAAATTTTTTGGCTACACTTAAGATGTCTCGATTTTCTGGTAGGTGCAATGTCGTTTCAATCGATCTTTTGATCATCTGCATTTGCGTTTTTTCAGAGTCATACGGAGCCCTTATATGAGTGCTATAAAATGCTTCCAAAGAAGGTGTTTTAAAGGCATCAAAATCTATAGGGGGGATAGAGATGGGCTTTTCAAATAGGGAGGGATGGTGTTCGATGAGTAACGAGATAAGAAGATATTTGCAATCAGGAGATTCGATCTGGTTTGAAAGGAATGTTAAGGTGGTACCAATGGATACATACATTTCTTCTTTGAAACGTGACGAAACAGTGTCTAGCCAATGAGATAATTTTTCTCGAGAACTATAATCATCGTCTGAGATTGCGCGAAAAGAGGCTCGATGAAAGGCGATGGTAAGCAATAAAGGGTAAAGAGGATTCCATGGAAGAGTGGGATTGAGTAATCGCTGTTTTATATAAAAACCACCAAGGAGACTTTCATCGACTGTTCCATCTGAAGGACGAGCAGCAAAGGAGGGGGGATAGAGCAGAGATTCATTAAGGAGGTGAAGATAAGCAGCATTGACGGCGGGGATGGAGAAACATTCTTCTAAAGACAAGCGCAGAGAAAGAAAATCGTATAAAATGTTTACGGGCACTGAATCAAGAGGAGTTTCAGAAACAGGAGTATGGGTTAAAATGGCATTTCTTATTTCGTCTATTTTTTCCATTACCTTGTGTTGGAACGGAAGATGGCTGGATAACCACTCTCTGACTTCAGGTAAGGGAGAAAATGGAAAAAGGGGAGAGGGAGAAATTTGAGCTGTGCGGAGTGCAAGGCGGTATAAAAGAGGGGGAAGTTCGGAAAGTTCTTTGGTGCGCGCCACAAGAGAGAGTAATTGAGCTGTAAAATCAGAGGGAGCGGCGGCTTGGACGGAAAGTTGCGTAATCAGCTCAAAAGGGGCTTCTAAGACACCTGGGTCAAAGCAGTGACTTACAAATTGGTCATAGGATTGTTTAGGGTCAAATGAAGGAATCATACGAACTCCTGGGTGAAGAGGATGGGATGATAGTGATTCAAATGATTAAGAACAAGATAATTTTAGGTAGAGAGAAATGTCGGCAAGGGCAATGTGAACAGCCTTTTCCCAGAAAAGGGGATCTCTTAAATCAAAGCCGAGGTGCTTTTCAACAAGATCTTCTACAGTCATTCTACCTGTATCTTTTAAAAGATCTCGGTATGCATCGGGACTTTTAATCGTGTCGTAAATGCCTAAACTGAGAAGATATCCAAAAGTATAGGGGAAATTGTAAAATGCAGAGCCTGAAAAGAAAAAGTGCATTTTGCTCGCCCAAAAGAAAGGATGATAAGTTTCAAGCTTATCTCCAAAGGCTGTTTTTTGGGCCTGAAGCATTAACGCGCTGAGTTTGTCTGGGCTGACATACCCTTTCATTCGCTCTTCATAAAAACTTTTTTCAAAAAGAAATCGGGCATGGATGTTGAGTAAATAGGTTACGCTCCGCTGAATTTTTTCATCGAGCAGTTTTAATTTTTCTTCCCGAGTTTTTGCTCCTTCGATGGCAGCACTGATCAGAATCATTTCGGCCATGGTGGAAGCTGTTTCAGCGACATTCATCCGGTAATCTTGCTCCATCTCAGGTAGGTCAAATACAACGTGGGAATGGTAGGCATGACCTAGTTCATGTGCAAGGGTAAAGAGATTGGTGTAAGAGCCTCCGTATGTCATGAAAATACGGGTCTCTTTTGTAAGGGGAAAGTTGGTGCAAAAGCCTCCGGGTCTTTTTTTAGGGCGATCTTCCGACTCCACCCATTGATTTGCTAAAGCTCTTTCGGCAAAGTGAGCCATATCAGGACTGAAGTGGTGAAAATGTTGCAGGATAAGAGAGCTTCCTTCTTTAAGAGAAATGGTCCCTTTTTCTGATTTAAGGGGGGCTTCTAGATCATACCAGCTTAAACGTTCAATCCCGAGGTGTTTTGCCTTTTGAGCGAGGTAGTCAAAAAGAGGCTGTTTATTTGCTTCAACTACCTTCCACATCGCAAAGAGGGTTTTTTCTTCCATCCGATTTCTTTCAAGGGCTTCCTCTAAAAAGGTGTAACCCCGATCTAAATCATTTTCTAATCGAAACCCTCCTAAATGATTGAGGACTCTTGCAAACAGTTCTTTTTTTTCATCAAAAGCATGTTGAATTGAAAAAAAGGCTTCTTTTCTAAGACAGCGGTCTCCTTCATCGAGTTTATTTTCAATTTGACCAAATGAGAGATTTTTCCCTTGAAAAGGAAAGGAGGTGTGGGTCACCAGGGAATCGTACAGTTGGCCCCACCCGTGTAAACCATTAATAGATAGTTTTTCAGCGAGTTTTTCTTCCGCTAAAGGTCTCCGTTTTTTTGCAAGAAGGATCCTTTCTTCTAAGGGGAAGGAAGGTAAAGGTGGGGGCGCTAAGAGGAGAAGCTCGTCGATCACCAGATTAAAAGAAGCAAAGCGGGATTTGAAAGAGGTAACAAGATCTTGTAATAGAGGAGCCTCTTTATCGTCTGTATTTTGAGACAGTAAACAATAGACGTAAGACTCAAGTTGTCGAAGATGTGCACTGAGATATTGTGATAATTCTAAAATCTCTGGTATTTTAGAGGGATCAAGGATCTTCTCCTCTAATGAGAGGAGCCCTTGCTCGATGAGGGCCGGCTCAATATAAAGTTGGTCTATTTTCCATCTAGTCATCAAATGTGTGCAAAATTTACCCGATTGTCGATCAAATGAAAACAAAAATTCGCGTTTTAAGTGAGAAAATCATCAATCAGATTGCAGCTGGTGAGGTGGTTGAAAACCCCTCCTCTGCTTTAAAAGAACTCATTGAAAACGGAATTGATGCCGGAGCTCGCAAAATTTGGATTGACGTACAGGGGGGAGGATTTACTAAATTTACTGTTTCTGATGACGGAGAGGGAATGAGTAGAGATGATGCTATCCTCGCTTTTGAAAGACATGCGACTTCGAAGGTTTCGGCTTACGAAGATCTTCTTTCCCTTACAACCATGGGATTTCGAGGGGAGGCCCTCTCTTCTATTGCCGCTGTCTCAAAAATCTCTCTTTTGACATCGAATGGGGAAGAAGGAACAGCTCTTGAAATCGTCGGAGGGAAAATGGTGGCGTGCACAGGAGGGGGAAGACAAAAGGGAACCACGATTACCGTTCACTCTCTTTTCTTTAACACTCCCGCTCGTAAAAAATTTCAAGTCACCAGTTCCGCATCTCAAAGTTTGATTGTTAAAATGATCCAAAAAATGGTTTTCGCCCATCCAGAGGTTCAATTTTCTTTGAAATGTGGAGATAGAGAAATCTTATGTTTTGAGGAAACTTCCCTTGTCTCTCGAGGTAAAATGCTTCTTCAAGGGATGAGAGTAAGGGAAGTAGATATCTCTACCCCTTCTTTTCGCCTTGCGGGGGTCATTGCAGAGCCGATAGAAGCAAGAGGGAATCGAAGTGGACAGTGTGTTGTCATCAATAACCGCCCTGTCGACGCTTTTGAAGTGGCTGAAGCTGTCAAAGAAGGATTTGGAACAAGGCTTGGTACAAAAGAATATCCCTGTTTTGCACTCCATCTTTCTGTTCCTTCAGAAGAAGTGGATGTCAATGTTCATCCCCAAAAATCTAAAGTGAGATTTGCAGATAAAGACACTCTCTCTTCATTCATCCGAGAGGCGATTCAACAAACTTTTGCTCCTTCAGTGACGGTACAACCTTCGCGCGCCTTTAGTGAGTTTGCAAAAGAAAAATGGGATCAGGCCGCTTTCTCTTTTCCCATCAAAGAGGCTCCTCTTCTCCCTGTAAAACCCCACCTGAATCTCGAGGAAATGGAACCTATTGGAGTTTTTGCTCATTTCCTTATTTTAAGAGGGGAGGAACTCCTCTTCATGCACCTCCCCCGGGTTCATCAAACTTTAATGGAGCCCTCTTCTCAAAAGACGGAGCAAGGAATACAGCATCTTTTAGAGCCCCTTTCGATGGAATTGTCTGCTGCTGAAATGGAAACGGTTTTAGAAAAACTTGAACTTCTTCGCTCTTTCGGCCTCCTAGTGCGCCCTTTTGGAGATAAAACATTGATTGTAGAAGGTGTTGCTCAAGATGTTGATTGTAAAAGAGTTAAAGAAATCATTAAATCGATTGCTATGGGGGGAAACGTTGAACAATCGGTTGCAAGAGGAAAGAAGTACAGATTTTCTTTTGAAGAAGCAAAAGGTATGCTACAAGTCCTAAAAAAGAGAGCGAATCAGGAAACAAGTCCTGAGGGGAAACCTCTTTTTATAAGGTTAAGTCAACATGCTATTCAAGCCCTCTTTGTATAAACAGCGGATTCAATCTCTTAAAGAACATTTGACGACCGACTATTTACTCATCGAAGATCCGACCAATCTTCGGTATCTGACAGGGCTTTCTCTTTCTAAGGGGAGGCTTTACTTAAGTAAAGATCGAGAAGTGCTTGTTGTCGATGAGAGATACTTTGAACTCGCAAGTCGTTCTGTTAAATGTGAAGTGATGAAATGGGGGTGCTTTTTTGGAGAGGGGTCTATTGCCTTTGAAAAAGAATTCACTACCTACTCCGATTACCTTGTTCTTAAAAAAGAACATCCTCAACTCGAACCTATGGCAAGTCCCACTATTGAAGTCAGGGCGATTAAAGATCGATCTGAAATTGCGCTCATTCAAGAGAGTGCTCGGTTGCTCAATAAGGGGTATCTTCATATTCGGAAAAAACTGCGTGTTGGGGTGACAGAGGAGGAAATCTCGAAAGAATTCTATAGTTATACCCATCGTATTGCAGACGGCCCTTCCTTTGAACCCATTGTAGCTTTTGGGAAAAATGGTTCGATGCCCCACTACCGATCGGGGGATACCGTTCTTAAAGAAAATATGGCTGTTCTTTTGGATATGGGAGTCAAATATAAAGGATATTGCTCGGATATGACTCGGATGGTGACTTTTGGAAAAATTCCTAAAAAAATTGAAGTCGCTTTAGATCTTGTCAAAAGAGCAAAAAAAGAAGCTGAGAAAGTAGCTCAGATTGGTCACTCTATGACGGATCTCCAAAATAGAGCAAAAGAAGTCTTTGGTGATCAGGAAAAGTATTTTGTACATAGCATAGGGCATGGTATAGGATTAGATGTGCATGAACTCCCTCGCAAAGGGGCGCTTTGTGAGAATATGGTGATTACAATAGAGCCTGGTCTCTACTATCCTGGAATTGGGGGAGTCAGATTAGAAGATATGTATCTTATCACAGAAGAAGGATGTAAAAAACTCACATGAGATTGCGCGTTAAGTTATTTTTATGGGTTGCCTTTCTCTTTATTGTTGCAGCGGTGGCCTCCTATTATTTTCAGGATGGGATGACAAAAAGACATTTGCTTGTCGCAGAAAAAATCCTTGAACAGGAAATTATGCAATTTGATGAGGCGCGTCGGGTACATATGGAGAGATATCTCTCTATGGAGCTTTCACGTATTGAAGCGAATATTGATACGTTACTTGGAAGAATCTCTCGCACCTCCTATTTACAAACTGAATTTGGCCCTACACAAGAGAATGCAAGAGATAGAAATTGGCTGGACTGCAGCTCTTTAATGATTACTGACTCTTGGATTGATTTTGTACAGGATCTTAATGCAGATGAAATTACGGCGTTAGTTTCTATTTCTTTACATCAAAATGAGGTGCTTCACGAAAGGATTACCCCCGATCTCATCCTTTCTTTAGTACGAGAAGATGAGGGGATGTGGGAGGGTCCGTTTGTTGGATTAGAGGTGAGTTTTGAGTTTCAAGAAACGATTGCAGATAAAAGACTAACTTTAGATGCCCCCCTCTTTTTCTTTTTATTTACCCCTGAAAGTATTTTAAATATGGATTTTCAGAATCTGAAGGTTGCAGAGTATGATCTTTCTTTGAATTTTTTAGAGCCCATTATGAAATGGATCGACACCCCCGTTAGGCAGAGTTTTATGGTGAGAATTATAGAACAACTGAAAGAGGCGCAGGGGTATCTTCAAAATAGCTCTACTGATTTAAAAGCAAGCAAACAAAAGATGCTTGCGAATCACAATAAAGAGGTTAATGCTTCTCTGACAAGTGAGGGGGTAGAAATTTCAAAAAAACTTCCTAAAATTACAGAGGCATTTACCGATCAAATTCTTCGTAAAGATGAGCAGATTGGCTTGATATGGGGCCTTGCTGCCATCACCGCGACGGGGTCTTTCCAATTTCATCCTTTAGATCCTAAGGCCCCTGTGGGGATGCTTCGGATAGATGAAGAGCGCAAATCTGCAACAGCCCTTTTATCGAGACAGGTCTTTTCTAACAAGCCTTTTTTATCCTTAAAAGGGTGTGAGGATGGATTTAAGGTGGACCTTGGCGAAGAGTGTATTTCAAAACGGATATTTTTAATTGAGCCTCCAGAGAGTAATCAGGTCTATTTTGGGAATAGTCTGAGGATGAAAATGGAAAATAGAACAGGGTATTTGACCATTGGAGTGAATAATTTAAATTTATTACAAGCAATTGCCATTGCAACTGGAGAAGTTACTGCCTTTATCTCGAATGGGAGAGTGGTTAATGTGATGAATAGTGATGGGTTGCAAACGTATAATAAGGAATGGACCGGGATGGATTTAAGCACCATTATGGGGCAGAAGTCAGGGGTCACGACAGTAGAGGGAAAGAGATATTTTTTCTTACATATGCAGCCGATTCCTGAGATGGATTTTCATTTTTTCATCTTTAATCCTAGGGAAGAGGAATTTGCCCTTATTACAAATATTCAAAATGCTTCTCAGCAACTCATCGATACGATTTCATGGAACATGAGGCTTGCAGGGCTAGTGGCAATTGTTTTTGTCTTACTGATTCTCGATTGGATTGTCGCTAAAATTTCTAAGCCTATTGCACATCTTGCGGTTGTCACTCAAACAGTTGCTGCGGGGCGCCTCAGTGAGATTGAGATCCCCGATGTGAAGGAGGGCGGTAAAGATGAGGTTAAAGTGCTTTACCATGCCTTTTTTGAGATGGTGAAAGGGTTAAAAGAAAAAGAAAGGGTAAGGGGGATTCTCAATAAAGTGGTTTCTCCTGAAATTGCAGAAGAGACTCTTAAGGGAAATATTCACCTTGGTGGAGAAGAAAAACTCGTTACCGTTGTCTTTGCTGATATTCGACACTTTACGACGTTAACAGAAAAAATGCCTCCTCAGGAAGTGATTGGACTTTTGAATACTTGTATGACTAAGGTCTCTCAGATTATTGATAGAAGAGGGGGGGTTATTGATAAGTACGTGGGAGATGAGGTGATGGCTCTTTTTGGCGCCCCTGTTTCTAAGCCAGAAAGTGCTCTTAATGGGGTGCTTTGTGCTTTAGAGATTGTAGAGGCAATGCAAGAATGGAACCGAGAGAGGTTTGTTCAGGGAAAAGCTGAAATTGCCATGGGAGTGGGGGTTCATACAGGACTTGTTGTTGCAGGAAATATGGGAGCTGAGGACCGGTTGAATTATACTGTTGTCGGGGCAAATGTCAATCTCGCTGCGCGCCTTTGTAGTGCTGCAGGGGGTATGGAAGTGTATATTAGTGAGGAAACCTTGTTACAGCCTGATGTGTCTGAACATATTCGAGTTGAAAAAGTGCCCCCTATTGCTCTTAAAGGGTTTACGGCATCGATTGATATTTTTAAAGTCATCGGCAAAAAAGAGCCACTCCATTAAACTGGAGGCAAGATGTTTAAAACAAGAGAGCGAACAGAGCTTTTAAGTCAATTAAAGGAGGGAGTGATTGAACTCGACTCCCGTTTTAAAGTGCGCTATATCAATGGGCGAGCCGCGCGCCAGTTAAAACTCGATCCTCAAGCAGTGATCGGGACATCGTTTTTAGGTTATGATATCCTGAAAGAGCCAATTCAACGCTGTCAGAAGCTCGGAGTGCCTTTGGTTGAACAGATAGATGGGGTGGACGTCAGACTGACTCCTTATCGAAGGGGGGTTCTTGTTTTAATCGACCAGTCCCAACCCATGGGAAAAGAATTTATTGCGAATGCCTCCCATGAGCTCAGAACCCCGATTACGATTATTAAAGGGTTTGCAGAAATGTTGCAGGATTTGCCCGAGGTGTCTGAACTAATGCTGGCAGATATCACTGAAAAAATTATTCGCAATTGTCATAGAATGAATCACTTAGTGAAGGGGCTTTTAACCCTTGCCGATCTTGATAATTTAACAGAATCTAAGGCACATGTATGTGATCTTGTTTCGATGATTGATCGATGTGGGTATAACCTATTAGCGGTCTATCCAGAAAGTCATCTAGAAACGTTTCTTCCCAAAGGTGAAGTGTTGATTCAAGCAGATGGTAATTTAGTTGAGCTTGCCATTATGAATTTACTGGAGAATGGGGTTAAATATTCAAACGGGCCAGCAAATCTTACTGTGACTATTGAGGCCAAAAAAGAAAGTGTTAAAATGACGATTGCTGATCAGGGAATCGGGATTCCTGAAGAAGATTTGCCCCATATTTTTGAGCGCTTTTTTACGGTGAATAAAGCTCACTCTCGTAAATTAGGGGGAGCGGGGCTTGGCCTTTCGATTGTCAAAGCGATTGTACAAAAGAATGGGGGGACCATTTCTGTCGCTTCTCGACTTGGGGAGGGGACCACCTTTACTTTGACTTTTTCTTCCGCTCCACTCGAGTGAGGGGTGTGGTGTACGTTTCTTTTGTGCGTGGATCTTTAGAAATAGCAAAACTGAGTCCCTCTTTTTTTGAAGAAAGGGAGGCGAGCTGTTCTTCTGTGAGAGAGGATTCTTTCTCTAGTTCAAAGATTTTCATGGCGATTTTTTCTCCAAAGTAAGCGGCGATGATGGGGGGAGAGGCATGCCGGAAGAAAATCGCAGGTCTCTTTGGGTTGATATAAAAGTAATCTTCGATAGGTGGGTAATTTCCTACAGTTCCTTTGACCATTTTGTAAGGGAACAGTTCGGTAAAATCATCTGTTTTCTCCATCTTTTTTTTCACTTTATTCAGAAGCTGTGTTGGATTGACCTTGAAAGGGGCATCTTTGTAAAGCCGCTTTACAAGTTCACATGCTGTTTTAAAAATGATAGGGTCGTTGAGGCGAGATAAGTTGAGTTTAGATTTGTTTGAAAAATTTGTGGTAGGGCGAGGGTATTTTTTAGGAGAAGGGGGTTTATGTTTAGAGCGGGGGATTTGGGTTTGTTTTTTACTTTCATAGGTTGTTTCAACAAGGCGATTGCGAACGGCAATATCCCCATCGTACTGGGCGAGGTAGATTTCTTTTTCGATGACAAAATGGGAGTGGGTTTTAAACAAGGAGGCTGCATAGAGGGAGAGGACGAGGATCATGGTCATTACAAAGGGGAGCAGCGTCATGGTTTTAAAAAGAGGGGGTAGAGTTTGTCATTAAAGGTGAGGAGTAGGGTGTCGTCGGTAGTGACTTCATAAGAAAATGAAGTCAGAGGGGAATAGAGGATTTCTGAGCGGAACGAGGCTTCATCAGGTCCGTAGTAGAGGAGGAGTTGATTGTGTTCTTGTACGACAAGGGCCTGGAGTTCGTGGCAAAAGAGAGGGTCTGGATCGGCACCATTATCGAAGGAAAATTTAAATCCCTGAGGGGTGATTTCGATCCCCTGTGTCGACTGAAGGAGGAGGGATTTTAGTCTAAAAATACACTTTTGTCTGTTAAGTTCCTGAAATTTCAGTTGAGAAAGGGAGGCAGAGTAGATGGCATAGCGGGAAACAAGATGGAGGAGTGAAGAGGTGATGAGGGTGAGAAAAACAAGACAAATGAGAAGTTCAATAAGAGAGAGATGGCGCACTTTCATACCTTTTTAGGGTAGCAGGGGAGAGCTCTTAAGTCAAATTCCTCTAGGAAAATTTAAAAGCGGTTACGCGTACGGGAACGGTTACGGAAATGGGCGGCAATTTGCCGCAATAAGAGGCAGGGAGGCTTAGTGATGGGTCTTAGATTTATGGAGCGAGCTGCGGCAGAAATAAAAGAGGATCACTCCAATGCCTAGGTAAATACCTAGAGAGACGAGGTTCCCAAAGGTCGCTGGGGCACTGACGGGGATCACGTTCATGACGGTCAGAAGTGCGATAACAACACCCGTACAAGCATCTCCGGCAACGAGCCCTGATGCAGCTAAGACCCCTCGATTAATCCAAGGGATTTTGCCTTTCATGAGGTAGTTGATGAATCCTCCAAGGGCCATCGCTGTTGAAAGAGAGAGGGGGAGGTAAAGGCCCATGGCAAAGGGCAGGACAGGGATTTTCATGAGTTTTACGCAAAGGCCAAGAACAATTCCAATGCATACGAGAACGACGGGGAGATTGCCTTTGATGACACCGGTTGCAATGATGGTCATCAGGGTAGCTTGGGGAGCAGGGAGTTGAGTCGTTCCGAATCCGTACGCTTTATTTAAGAGATAGAGGGTACTTCCGATCGCTGCACAGGGGAGAATCAGGCCAATCATTTCAGCGACCTGTTGTTTCCATGGAGTAGCGCCAAGGAGGTATCCTGTTTTTAGGTCTTGGGAGGTTGTCCCTGCAAGGCAGATGGCAATTGAGGCAACGCTGCCCATCATGATTGCAGAAATAAGATAGAAACGTTCTGTCCACCCGAGGCTCACAAAGATAAGACAGGTGATGAGGAGGGTGGTGAGGGTCATCCCTGAAACGGGGTTGGAGGAGCTTCCTACGAGGCCGACAGTAATTGAAGTTACGGCAGTAAAAAAGAAGGCAAGGATAGCGAGGAGGAGGATGGTAAAGCCGTTAAAAGGGTGTCCTGGGTAAACCCATAGTGCAATGATGATCCCGAGGGATCCGAAGATGAGGTAAATAAGGGAAATATCTTTTTCGGTGCGCAGTTTAGAAATATGGGTTGAGAACATCTCTTTAAATGCATCGATGATGGTATGGCGGAGCATCGGGAGGAGTTGGAAGAGGCTCATGAGACCTCCAATGGCGATCGCGCCAGCTCCGATGTAGCGGACATAATTGGACCAGATGGCATCGGAATCCATTTGGGAAATGATGAGTGTTGAGGGGTAGATCGTGACAATCCCTTGGCCAAACTCTCGAATTAAGGGGATGATGACCCACCAACCGAGAGCGCCTCCCGCAAGGGTTACGGCGGCAATCCGAGGCCCAATGATAAATCCTACTCCTAAAAGAGAGGGGGTGCAATCGATGGAAAAGACAGCCCCTTCATAAAATTTTGCGGTATACGAGACCACCTCATTCCATAGAAAGAAGATATTACAACCAATTTTTTCGAGGACACCAATGAGGAGTCCCCAGAGGGCGAGAAGGGCGTGGGGTTGTCTTTCTTCTCCAGCTTTGAGGATTTCAGCACACGCAGTTCCTTCGGGGAAGGGGAGAGTGCCATGTTCTTTAACGATGATGTAGCGGCGCATGGGGATCATAAACAAAATCCCTAAGACCCCTCCTAGGAGGGAGATGGCAAAAATGTCAGGGATTGAGGGGGCCGCGCCGAGGAGAAAGAGGGCTGGGATGGTAAAAATGACCCCCCCTGCAAGCCCTTCGCCGACGGCAGCCATCGTTTGGACGATGTTATTTTCTAAGATAGAAACTCTTTTAAAGAAAGTGCGTAAGATGGCCATCGAAAAGACAGCGGCAGGGATAGATGCAGAAATCGTCATTCCGACTCGAAGACCCAAATAGGCATTGCCGATAGCAAAGACAAGGCCTAAAAGAATTCCCAGGATTGTCGCTCTAATTGAAAATTCTCGGACACGCACCTCTGGTGCAATAAAAGGTTCCATAATTACGTTCATTAACGTATTTGGCTTTTTTCGACAAGAATATTGTAAGAGGTATATTTGTGTTCGTTGAAATAAATATCAATTCTAACTAAGCGAAGAGTTTCATCTTTATTTTTTTTAGGTCTGATGACATTCCACGTATAGGAGCGGGTGACTGGGGTTTGTCCGAGGGGGCCGAGATCCATCACAAGGGGGGAGAGGGGGAAGTTTTTTTTGGTCCGTTGTGTTTCCCATGGAGGGGGGGGAGCTTTTTTAATTTCGAGAAAGGAGAGTTCCGCGAGCCGTTTTTTTTCGAGTTCTTGGAGAGCGGCCACTTCTTTTTGGAAAAAAAAGGCAGGGTGGCGGGCAAGAGGGAGGGCGATGAGGGCGACAATGGCCACAGCAACGAGGCATTCTATGAGAGAAAGGGATCTTTTTTTCATATTATCTTGCGTGGGGAATTAGTTAGCAGTATATTGGAGGTCTACATAAAAAAGAAGATATGATGGAATTAAAGGGAAGAGTCTATTACTGCGACGCGTTGAAACAAGCGGGGATTGAAGTCAATTTAGGGGATTATCGAGCCCTTTCTGACGAGGAGCTGTTTGAGGGGTTAAGTGGGCTAGATGTTTCTTTGAATGTAGAAAGCTTTGAATCTCTTGCAGATACCTATTCAGATCCTGAGGAAGTGGTAGAGGCTTTAGTCCCAAAAGAGCCTGATCTGATGAAGAGGGCCTTAGTTTATTTGTTAGTTTTTGAGATGTGGCGTCGTTTTGCCAAAGAGCAGAAGAATCTCTCTATTTTTTGTGATGAGCTGGACTATACCATTGCTCTTTTTTATGAGGAGCAGCTTGGGAATGAGGAGTATTTACAAGGGCTTTTATCGAAGTTAGAAGGAGTCTTAGAAGGAACTGTGGATGCGAAGGCGGATCCGAAGCAGGCTTTTCGAGCAATCAACCTGTTTTTTACCCTGCCGCTAGAGGTATTTCTGTATGATTACATTATTTATCAGCTTGATGAGGGGAGCAGTACGTATGCTTCGGAGTTGATAGATGGGTTTTATCCTTATTTAGATGATCCCCGTTGGTTTGATTTACTTAGGGTAAAGATGGCAGGAGATCTCGATATTCTTTATGGTCATTTTCTAGAGAGTTTGATGGATGACCCTGAGTTTGAGCTTTGCATTGAAACGATTCACTATTTGATAGCGATGGGGGAGCCCCAGGAAGTTGCCAAAGTTGTGGAAGTGGCTTTTTTGCAGATGGAGACAGAGGAAGATGTGCAGGAGTTATTCGAGATCTTGAATCACTATTTGCCGAGCTTAAGTAAAGGGGATGCAGCTATTGTCCTCAAGGCATTACCGAAGCAATTCCAAGAGTTATTTACTTAAAACGGAAGGATTTTCCCCCTTCGTCTGAGATCAATACTGTTACTTACGTGCTTATTTCTTCCCGTTTTTCCTCTTTCACCTTAGCGATATTCCAATAGGTGAAGGCTGTGGCAGTAGCGGCTAAAGCGATTGCCGAGATATTAAGACCATGGCTGAGAGGTTGATATGGGGCTCCGATGTGAAACGGTAGGTGATGGGTCCCATTGAGCACTGCAAAAGCAATAAAGGAGATGAGGGCGACAGTCGCCATGAACGCAAAGGCCTTTGGGTAGTTCTGAACAACAGAACGTGTTGGCCCCCTTACGGGGGGATATATTAGTCGTCATTTGAGGCAGCATCCCCTTCTGTTAATGAGTGAACGGGGGAAATTGTTCTGGAGGAAGGTGGTGATTCGATACCCAATCTCTGAGAGATCTGATCTATAGTGTTCGAAGGATAGTCGGCTAGAAGGGGAGAGATCTTCTCTATAAAGGATTTAGCAGCCCTGTTATATCTCTTCTCAAGATCTACATTTGGACGGGATTTTCCCCAGTCGGCTAGTTCATAGTTCAGTGCTTGAGAGAGCTTGGTAAATAGATCTAGATTGAGATCCTCTCCTTGTTCTAGTTGGTGGGTGATTGCCACTGCGTAGGTATGATAAGATCTAACAGTTTTTTGAAAGTGCTTTTGAGTGGCTTTTCTGTCTGCTCTTTCTTCACGCTCTTCTTTACTAGGCAAATTAGCTATAAGGATAGCAAGTGCCACGCTTGCAACTGTCATTCCTACAGCAGAAGGAACTGCCATGGTGGTAATTCTTTGTGCAAAGTGAGATAGGTGTATGGGTGAACCATGCACGAGAGCTAAAGCAAGAAAAACACCAAGGACTACAGTCGTAATCACAGCAGTTGTTACTTTTCCTTTATGCTTAGACACTCCCTTTGCAAAGGGAGTGTCTAGGAAGTCCTGGACGTGATCCCCGAGGCGCTCGTGCGAGTGGCTAGAATTTAAATGAGTCGAATTCATTTTAAAACCTTTATTTATCGTTAATTATATTATCTTATAACTTAATTATAATAATTTTACTGATTAAATTCAATTATTTAATCTAATGGAATTAGTTATTGTGAAAATTTTTATTGGTAATATTCTTATTATTAGATGCATAGGAAGCATTGATCAATAGAGTCTCCCAGGGTCCCCCCTCGGTGCTCTCGGTGGTTATTTTGTTTCACAGGCAAGGGTGGGTGACATAGGTCACCCACCCTTCTATAATGATTCTACTCCCTTTCCTATTTCTTTTTAGTGGGGGCTGTCTGCTCATCTTCCTTAACAGAGGAAGGGGTTACCTTTTGATCCAGATGCTTTAAGTGCATTATGATCGCAGGGAGTGGTAGTAGCGTGCCAGCTAGTGCAGAAAATTTAGGAAGGGTTTGGTAAGCGTGAGATAGTGGAATAACATGTGATTGGGCTAGGATTGTAAAAACTGTCAGTGCTATTGCACTGACTATAAGGCATATTGCCCTTTTTCCTTGAGGTGTTTGAAAAAAAGCAGTTAATGAGGGAGTCTGTGGTGAAATTTTTTGCATTTTAAACCTTTAATATGTAGTTAAATTATATTATACATCTATTATAATCAATTTTATATAATAAATTCAAATTATTTGTTTTATATATAATTATTTCTGCGTAATTAGCTGATTATTAAGTGGATATATGCCGAAATAAGAGGGGAATCGGTTACGGTTACGGGGATGGGCAGCAGAAAGAAAAGACTGGAGGGCGCCGCCCCGTAACCGTAACCGCTCCCGTATGCGTAACCGACTCTTTTTCTGAAATCCCTTTTTCTAAAAGTAACAGCCGACAGGAAGAACGATTTAAAGGATATAAAGATATGAATGATGGGGGAAAATAGGGAGTTTTTACCACCCGTTCGCAAAAGCTCACTAGAGAACACAAGAGCCCACAGAGGAGAAAAGAAGGTTGGGCTTAAGTGTAAATTACTCTTTATTAAGGCGTTGGCGTGAGCTACGGTAGAGGTAGAAGAGGACTACGGGAGAAAGCATGACCACATTACCTAAAGCGATCAGGATCGTATAGTTGAGCGTGGAGATGTCGAGGTTTGGAGGAGGGAAAAAGCTCACGACTAGGGTGATAAAGCACCCAAAGAGGCCGAGGAGGACCGTGATCCACATCCCAACTCCCTTGCCAGGAATTCGGTAGCTCGCAGGGCGATCTCCATAAGAATAGTAGAGTTTGATGGCACTCAAAAACATAAGGACATACATCAAGATGTAAAGGTCTGTGCTTAAGCCGGTTAAAAACCAGTAAAATGCATTCACATTGGGGACGAGGAAAAAGAGGAGGCAAAAAAGGCTGACAAGGATAGCCTGAGCCAGCAGGATATTATGAGCTACCCCAAATCGATTTTTACGCATAAAGACGTCTGGTAGAAATCCGTATTCTGCAGCGTGCAGCAGCCCCTTAGCTGGAGAAATAAGCCAGTTGATAATTCCTCCAATGCTTCCGATCACAATCAAGATAGCCAGGAGTGAGGTTGCCCATTCCATATGGAAGACGCTAAAAAAGTCTTTAAATACCTGCATCACCCCTGCCACTAAGTTAATTTGATCTGGAGGGAGGATGGAGGCGATGACGAGGGAGCCAAACAGCATGGTAAAGACGAGGAAAAAAGCAGAGTAGCCCATCGCCTTAGGGAAATTGCGCTGCGGGTCCTTAATGTCATTGACATGCACCCCTGCAAGTTCAATCCCGAGGAAAGCAGCCATAATGGCTGTTAAAGAGAGCCAATTCGTCCCTGATTGGAAAGAGGGAATGAGGTTGCCCCAGGTAAAGTGGATAGCAGGTTTATTTCCTAGAAAAAGCCATACAGCACCGAGAAGAATTAGAAGGACCATCGGAATCATCGTCCCGACAAGCCCGCATAAACTATTCACCTTAGCCGTCGTTTCAATTCCAAAAAAACTGATGATCGTAAGGCCCCAGAAAATCGTTAGCGTCATCCCGATAAGATAGAACTTGCTGGCTGCGAGGGAGGGCTCTATGAGGTAGGCTGCGGTTCCTGCAATGAAGGAGAGGATGGTCGGATACCACACCATGGTGTTGATCCACTGAAGCCAGATAGCCAGCATCCCTACTTTATCCCCAAAGGCTCGGGTCATCCAATGGTAGACCCCCCCTTTAGTGGGAAAGGCGGCAGATAGCTCGGCTGCAATCAGGGAGGTGGGGATTAAAAAAACAATGGCTGAAAAGAAAAAAAAGAAAATCAAGGATGATCCAAAGAGAGCTGCAGCGGGGAGATTTCGGATACTGTCGATTGCGGATACTACAAGGAGAACGAGAAGAAAGAGGCTGATTTTCTTTTTGGGTCGTTTCATGGGATAAGAGTAGCAAGGGAGGATATTTTATTCAATCAAAGTTCCATAATTAATAAGGGGGAAAATTTGAGGTAATCACATGCCACTAAATGGTATTTAGTTCCCCCCTTTTCTCCATATAAATTAAGAGAGGGGTCCATATTATGAAGATGCCCAAAAACAATATGGTCAATTTTATATTTTTCAAAAAGAAGGGAGGCTTCTGAATCTTGCATTTCCATTCCGATAGGGGGATAATGGGTCATCACAATCCGATGGCTTGCTACAGGATTTAAACTGGCAAGGGAGAGTTTGAGCCTCTCTACCTCGCGGGCGTAGATTTTAAGATCGGTTTTTGTCTCGTAATTGAGGGTGTATTCGGGGCTATCCCAAAAACGGGTACCTCCAATCGTCACATGTCTAAAATTAAAGGTTGTATTACAAATAAAATGGAGGGAGGGGGGGAGAAGTTGTGAGAGTTTTTGGTTGGAGGGCCACCAATAGTCGTGGTTTCCTTTTAAAAGGAGTTTAGTTCCTGGAAGGGAATGGAGAAATTCGAGGTCAGGGAGGGCTTCTTTCGGAGTTTTGGCCCATGAAATATCCCCTGGAATCAACACAAGATCTTCATTTTTAATGAGAAGGCGCCAGTTTTTTTCTATTTCTTCGACGTGGTTGATCCACCCAAATTTAGACATTTCTTTATTGGGAACGCCAAAGGAGAGGTGGAGGTCTGCAAGAGCCCAAATTTTACAAGGTAAATCCGCTGGGGAGTTTGGTCCCTGAGGTGACGATGATGATTCCATCTCGAATATAGACTCCATCTCCGTCGTAGGTTTGTCTGTTTTCATGATTGACCAGTTTCACATTGTCCCCGATCTGCGTGTTTTCATCAATGATTGCTTTTGTAATGGAACAGTTTTTCCCAATTCCATATTCAAGATCAGTAAGGGAATTAAAGTAAGATTCTTGCCCCATAATCACCGAGTGATCTATGGAGGTTCCTTCTCCAATTTTTGCACGGGTGCCAATAATCGAGTGGTTGATCGATTTTGCTCCGATAAGGGCTCCGCTGCACACAATCGAATGGGAGATCGAGGTATTGCTAATATGGGGGCAGGGAAGAGAAGGGGCATGGGAATAGATGGGGCACGATTCATTATAGAGATTAAGACCTAAGGACCGGTTTGTGAGAGCAAGGGAGGCTTCGTAATAAGAGGCTACCGTTCCAATATCTTCCCAGTAACCATCGTATAGGAAGGCGGCTACAGGTCCTTTTTTTAACTGGTAGGGGATCACATGTTTCCCAAAATCGGACCCCTTAACTTCATCAAGAGCGGTGATAAGAGCTTCTTTCTTAAAAATATAGATGCCCATAGAAGCGAGGTAAGGATGAGAAATTTTTCTCCTTTTTTGAAAATCAGGAGAAAGGGCGAGAGGAGAGGGGTCAGTCGGTTTTTCCTGAAATTCCTCGATCCATGACTGATCATCAATTTTCATAATTCCCATGCGGGGGGCGAGCTCTTCAGTCACAGGAAGGGTCGCAATGGTGAGGTCGGCATCTTTTCCAATAGCAAACTGGAGCATGGCATAAAGATCCATATTGTATAATTGGTCTCCAGAGAGAATCATCACATAATCAATGGGATAGCTGAGGATGTAAGAGAGGTTTTTTTTTACAGCATCGGCAGTCCCCTCGTAAAATACATGCCCTGTGAGGGTCTCTTCTGGATTTAAAAGGTGGATGTCATGGGCGTGAAAGTGATCGAGGTGGTAGGTTTCTTTGATGTGGTTATTAAGCCCTGTGGAAAAATACTGAGAAACGACAAAGAGGTGTCTAATTTGAGCATTTAAAGCATTGGAGATGGGGATGTCGATGAGGCGGTATTGGCCTCCAAAGCCAACTGCGGGTTTGCATCGTGTTGCAGTTAAAGGAAAGAGACGGGTCCCTTGCCCCCCTGCCATAATCACACATGCCACTTTATCGGTAATGGCGCCCTTGTTATTTAAATTCATAAATGTCCTCAATTCGGACTATATTAAATTAAATTAACAATCGCAACTGTTTATTTGTTTTTAACGATTTCTAGAATTTTTCCAGCATTATAACTTGAACGAATAAAAGGGCCGCAGTACATCGCTTTTACCCCTAGGGAAAGGCCATATTCGGCATAGTGATCAAACTGGGATGGCTCCACAAAATTTTTGACCTTAAGTCTTTTACGACTGGCTTGTAGGTATTGTCCTATCGTGATGATATCGCATCCAACAGAGTGAAGGTCTCGGATGGTTTCTTTGACTTCTTCGTCAGTTTCTCCAAGGCCTACCATGATTCCCGACTTGACAAAATGGGATAGGTTACTTTGTTTAGCGGCTTTGAGGATGGAAAGAGTTCTGTCATAGGTCGCTTTATGACGAACTCTGGGGGAAAGGCGGCGTACCGTTTCTATATTGTGATTAAAGATCTCGGGGCGAAAAGTTAAAAGAGAGAGGAGAGCTTCCATGTTACCATTAAAATCGGAGGTGAGCACTTCCGTGGTGCAATGGGGGGATGTTTTTCTGATTGTATCAAGGATAGCTCCAATTTGAAGCGCACCTTGATCAGGAAGGTCATCTCTCGCCACCATGGTAATTACAACATGCTGTAAATTGAGCTCTTTTACTGAGGCGGCAATTCTTTCCGGTTCCTTGGGGTCTAAAGGAAGTGGCTCTTTAGCAAAATCAATATCGCAGAAGCCACAGGCCCTTGTGCAGGCGCTTCCTAAAGCTAAAAAGGTTGCCGTTTGTTTTGAATAGCACTCCAGCCTATTAGGACATTTCGCTTCTTCACATACCGTGTTGAGTTGGTATTTTTCGAGAATGGCCCCTGTTTGGGAAAGGGATCCCCCTTCAGGGAGTTTGCGCCTCAGCCATTTGGGGAAGCGACTTTTTTTTACCTCAGGATGATTATTAAAAGGATCGGTCATTTTTTCTTCTTGGGTGGAGCATGAAAAGGGGTTCCATGAGCAATCAAGCTCGCTTCCATCCACCCTTCGGCTGTTGTGGGGTGTGCATGGATCGTTTCAAAGATCGACTCTAAGGTCAATTCATTGTGAATGGCAAGGGTCATCTCAGCAATCAAATTAGCAGCTCCATCTCCTACAACTTGGGCACCTAAGATCCTTCCTGTGCGTCCGTCGGCGACAATCTGTACAAATCCCTCTGTTTCAAGAGATGCAAGCGACTTGCCGTGGTGAGAGAAGGGATATCTCCCTACAAGGGCTGTAGGGCCAGCTTGCTCTTTGAGAAGCCCTACAGTGGCAATCTCGGGATGGGTAAAGATCACCGCAGGGACAGCAGAGTAGTCGATGCGCCGATTTTCATGGGCAATATTTGCTGCTGCAATCATTCCTTGATGAGAAGCGACATGAGCGAGCATTCCCTTTCCTGTGACATCTCCAATGGCATAAATTCCGGGAACGCCGGTTTCCATTTTTGCATTGACCTCAATAGCTCCTCGGGGGTTAGTGACGAGGCCAGCCCTTTCTAAATGAAGTCCTTCTGTATTCATTTTTCTTCCCACAGCAATCAGAATTTTTTCTGCTTCGAGGGTTTGTCCATTCGATAAATGAACCTTCTCATCTATTTTTTCTACACTCACCCCGGTGAGAATTTCAATTCCCTTTTTCTTAAACGCTTTTGTGAGGTGTTCTGAGATATCTGTTCCTTGCAGTTGAACGATAGAAGGAAGAGCTTCTACTATAGTGACCTTGGTCCCTAGCTCTGCAAATAAAGAGGCAAATTCACATCCAATATAGCCCCCTCCGATGATCACAAGGCTTTTCGGGCATTCTGTTAACTCAAGGATCGAAGTGGAATCGAGGACCCTTTTATGATCACAGGGCAGGGAGGGAATGGCTACAGGACTAGATCCTGTTGCAATAATGACATGGTCTGCATCGATGGACTCTAATCCTTGAATTTTAAGAGAATGGGGAGAGAGAAATTCGGCATGTCCTTTAAAAATCTCAACTCCGTTAGAGAGAAGGAGCCCTTCTAGGCTACTTCTAATCTCTTTAACGACCCCGTCTTTCCTATTTTTCATGGCCCCATAATCGACCTCTATTGAGCCCACTTTAATTCCAAAAGCCATAGCAGATCGAATTTTATGGAGCACCTCGGCTCCTGCAAGGAGCGTTTTAGTTGGAATGCATCCCACATTGAGGCAAGTACCTCCAAGTGGACCTTTGTCGATTAAAGCGGTTTTTAAATTATATTGGCGCGCTTTGATGGCGGCGATGTACCCCCCAGGGCCAGCACCGATAATAGCAAGATCAAATTTCTTATTTCCCATGCGAATGATCATAACAGGGTTGATTTTTTTCTTTCTATTCAATAAAAAAAGGGGTATTATCCTCGTATGGATATTTCCAGATATAATGAGTGCAAGTGATTGATTTTGTGGGGAGTTATGGAGCAAGAACGTCAGAAAATGTGTTGGAATTGCGATGCCGATGTCAGTGTAGAAGCGACCTATTGTCCTTTTTGTGGAACCGATTTAATGGTGGGAAATGAAAGTGATAAAGGAAAAGAAGTGGGACATAGGAGCGAGACTTTGCAAGAGAGTTTAGCTTCTTTATATAAACCTCCCTACTCTTCAGGAAGAGAGGAGCAAGGAAATACCTCTTCCGAAATTCACCGCATTTCTCCTGATCACGATT
The DNA here is from genome assembly GCA_018062315.1 of Simkaniaceae bacterium. Classification (GTDB taxonomy): domain Bacteria; phylum Chlamydiota; class Chlamydiia; order Chlamydiales; family Simkaniaceae; genus JAGOSM01. The sequence goes on from JAGOSM010000008.1 coordinate 37,072, forward strand.
TAAGTGCATTTTTAGTGGAGGACAAAAAAGACCCCACAGCCCGTTTAGGATATGGTTGGTGTCTTATTTTTCTTTCGATAGGGACTTTCTTAGTTACTCTCAGCTTGCTTCTCCTTTTTCTTTCAAAAGATGGCAAGCTGATCCTAGAATTTAATGCCCGCAGTTGGTTTTTATATGGAGCTAGTGGAGCGCCTCTACTTTTTCTTGGCTATAAGCTATTAAATCGGGGAAAAAAGGAGGAAACTCCTCTTTTTGAATCGTCCCCGCATGCATCATCTCAAATTTAAAGAGAAGATGGCCGATTTCTTGATAGAGGGTGTGATTCAGGGTGTGGAAGAGTTCAAATGCTTCACTTTTGAATTCAAGGAGAGGGTCTTTTTGTCCAACCGCCCTCATTCCTACTTCAGTACGTAGGTGATCGATCGAAAGGAGATGCTCCTGCCAGTGACGATCCACCGCTCTCAGTAAAAGGGAGCGTACAATATCGTTAATAATAGATACGGGATCAATTTGCCTAGCAGACTGCTGTTGCACTGTGGCGATTAAAGCAGCTTCGTGTTCGATCTTAAGTCTAAAGGCGTCAATGACTTTAAAACTCGCTTGTTGCTGGATGGCTTCAAGTGAGAGGTATTCGTCTTCATAAAGAGATTCTTCGAAAGAAACGGGGAAGTGATGCATTAAGGCATCAATATACCCCTGAAGATCCCATGTAGAGTCTTTTGAAATGAGGAAGGGGTGACTCATTTCAATGCATTCGTGTTCTAAAATGGTAGTTGCAAGTTGGACTGCATTGGGATTATGGAGGACATCATTTCGAAAGGCATAGACTTCTTTTCGTTGTTTGTTCATGACATCGTCATATTCAAGAGTATGTTTTCGAATAGAGTAGTTTCTCTGTTCGATTCTCTTTTGAGCTGTTTCAATCGATCGATTGAGAACTTTTGCTGTAATTGGCTCTCCTTCAGGGGGGCGGAATCTTTGAAGGAATGCTGTGAGTTTTGGGGAAGTAAAAAGACGCATGAGTTGGTCTTCAAAAGAAACATAGAACTTAGAGCTTCCTGGATCTCCCTGGCGAGCACCTCGGCCTCTCAATTGTCTATCAATACGGCGCGATTGGTGTCTTGTGGAACCAATCACATGGAGTCCCCCTTTTTCAGCAACGCCTGGAGCAAGTTTAATATCTGTTCCCCTTCCTGCCATGTTCGTTGCAACAGTGATAGCGCCTAATTGTCCTGCTTGAGCGATGATTTCAGCTTCTTGAGCATGATGCTTAGCATTCAAAACAGTATGGGGAAGTTTATTCTGTTTTAAGATGCGGGAGAGTTTTTCCGATTGTTCGACCGATTCTGTCCCAATCAAAATAGGACGCTCTTCTGCATGTAGTGCGGTGATTTCTGTTAGCATGGCAGCGTATTTTTCTCGCTCCGTCATGTAGACTTCATCATCAAAATCTTTTCGGATACATTTGTTGTGAGTGGGGATTTCTAAAACGTCGATGTTATAAATTTCTTTGAGTTCAGTCCCTTCTGTCATCGCAGTTCCCGTCATACCAGCAAGCTTACTGTACATTCTGAAGTAATTTTGTAGAGTAATTTGAGCGTATGTCTGGGTCGCTTTTTGAATTTCAACAGCTTCTTTGCCTTCAATCGCTTGGTGAAGTCCATCTGAGAAGCGGCGGCCGGGTTGTGGCCGTCCTGTGTTTTCATCGATGATGACAATTTTCCCTTCCTGAACGATGTAGTCGACATCTTTTTCCATAAGAAGGTGTGCCCTAAGGAGTTGACGGAGATTGTGGGCCCTTTCTTTCCGTTTGGCATCTTCTTCTCGAAGAGCAGTTTTTCTTTTGAGTTTTTCTTCGTTGGTAAGATCTGGGTCGGTGTCTATGAGATGGTATTCATGACCTAAATCAAGCATCACAAAGTCGTCATCGGCATTCCATTTTGCAATCCCTTTATCGGTGAGCTCATGATCATTGGCCCGTTCGTCGACAATGATGTAAAGTTCCTGGAGTTTGGTATTTCTTTCATCTTTATTTGGTTCGGCGTAGTAATAGGTTTCCCATTCTTCTAATTTCGCTCGGATGTCGGGGTTTTCTTTGAGTTTTTTGAGGATTTTATTATGAGGATTTCCTTTTCCAATTAACCAAAGAGTTTTAAAGGCTTCAGTGGCTTTTTCTTTCTCTTCTTTAGAAAGTTTGGGTTTGTCTGCGGATTCTTTTAAAAGACCAATTTCTTCGAGTTCTTTTCTCGCTTGATTCGCAAGTTGATTGCAGAGGTCTCTTTGGAGCCGAACAAGGACAGTCACAGGTGGATTGAGTTCGTCATACATTTGACGAGATTCGGTGACAGGCCCTGAGATAATGAGGGGAGTTCTCGCTTCATCAATGAGGATAGAATCGACTTCATCAATGATGGCAAAAGAATAGCCTCTTTGCACTTGTTGCTCGGCTGAATGAGCCATTGAATTGTCTCTTAGGTAATCAAAGCCAAATTCTGCGGCTGTGCCATATACGATATCAGCGGCATAGATTTCTTTTCTGAGGTGAGGCGGGGTTTCGTTGGTCAGCACTTGCGTAGAAATACCGAGGAAATGAAAAATAGGAGCTCCCCATTCGCAGTCTCGTGTGGCGAGGTAATCGTTAACGGTGACAAGGTGTACTGGGGTTTGTGTCAGGGCATTGAGATAGAGGGGCATTGAGGAGGTGAGTGTTTTTCCTTCTCCTGTTTGCATCTCTGCGATGGATCCATAATGCATCGCAATGGCCCCTAAAATTTGGACATCGTAGGGGATCATATTCCACTCTTGAGTGTGTCCTGAAATAGAAACTTCTCTTCCTACAAGCCGGCTACAGGTGTTTTTGACGACCGCATACGCTTCAGGAAGGAGATCGTTGGTTGAGGCTCCTTCGGCTAAACGGTGTCGAAATTCTATGGTTTTAGCTTTTAACTCATTGTCAGTTAGGTTTTTAAGTTTTTCTTCTTCTTGATTAACTTGATTGACAATTTTTTTATATTGTTTGAGTTTTCGGCTCTGTGCTGTTCCAAAAATTTTTTTTAACATGCTGTCCTGAAGAGGTGATCAATGATAGTATCATAACTATTTTACAGCCCCCCAGACCTTTCGTCAATCGAAATAGGGTAGGAGGAAAGGGATATTTTTGACATAATGGGGTCTTATGAAGAAGGTTGTCTACATAGATCGGAGATCGAAAGCAGTCAAAGTAGAAGAAGTTTACGGGAAATGGGTTATCGATTTGCTCTATGGAAGAAGGTGGCTTGGGATTTTTCGTCCAGTCATTGCAAAAATTCCTTTATTCTCAAAAATGTATGGAGCATTGCAAAAAACTTTTTTTTCAAAGCGTAAAATTATCCCTTTTATTCAAAAATTTCAGATTGATATGACGGAGTTTGAAACTAAAAATTTTAATTCGTTCAATGATTTTTTTATTCGGAAGTTGAAGTCTGAATGCCGGGAAATTTCGAATTCAGATGCGGTACTCCCTGCTGATGGGAGGTACCGCATTTTTGAAAATTCAACTCAGTTTGTCATTAAGGGAAAAGTTTTTGATGCGGAGACATTGATTGGGCGTAAAGGGTGTAGAGGGCCTATTGTGATTGGAAGGCTTGCTCCTGTCGATTATCACCGATTTCATTTTCCCGTTGATGGTGTTGTTAAAGAGACGGTTTTGATGAATGGTCCCCTTTACTCTGTGAATCCCGTTGCTGTATTTCATAATCTTGCGGTGTTAACTGAAAACAAGAGAATGGTTACTGAAATAGACACAGAGGCCTTTGGCAAGGTGTTTATGGTTGAGGTAGGGGCCACCTATGTTGGCAGTATTGTGCAGACGTATCAATCAGGCAGCATCAAGCGGGGAGAAGAGAAGGGATATTTCGAATTTGGAGGCTCTTGCGTTATTCTCCTTTTTGAAGAAGATAGGATTACCTTTGATACAGATCTTTTTTTTGGTCTAGAGGTATATGCTCGTATGGGGGAATCGCTAGGACAGATAAAACAACGTAAGTGACTTTTATTAGGGGGTTTGGTATCAATGATGCTCCTATGACAATAGCGATACATGATTTTAAAGCCGTACTCGAAGCACAGCAAGTTGAAGGACATTGGTTTGCTGAGTTTGATACAGATCCTTTTTGGAGCACCCATAAAGTGGTTTGGGAAGCAACGACCTGTTTTTTGCAGCACGGGCAGTTTGGAAGACCTGAGGCTATAGAAGCTGTATGCTTTATTTTTATATATGGAAAATCAGACAGTAAAGTGGCTGAGTTATGTGATAGACTGAGGGGAAGGATTGCTGTACAAGAATTCCTCCCTGATGCGATGTCGGTCGTGACATCAGCTATTGAGCTTTTTGATCTCAATGTGCTTGTGAGAAGGGTTGTACAAAATAGAGATCTAGGTCTTTTAGAAAAGCAAAGGTTCCTTAAGGAGATAGTTCCCCTTTGGTTAGATAAGATCTTATTTAAAGGGGGATCGACTGTCTTGGATGATCGACCGATTCCCTTAGAAGAGCTGAGGGATTACCTATCTATTTTTGATAATGTAATGACAATGATTCCCTTGTCTTTTACATTTCACGGTGGGCCTCGAGGGGTTACTGAAGCCCAGCTTGCGCTCATCTCTTTTTATTTCCCTTGTGTTGAAAAACTCAAATTTAAATATGCAGCAGTGCAGGAGCTTCCCTTATCTTGGCAGAGCTCTGTAAAAGTATTGAAATTATTTGGTATGTTTATCGAAAATTGTGAATCCTTTTTTGGAGGATTAAAGCAGTTGGAGGTTTGTAAGATCAAATTGTGTCAAAATGTGGTTGATTTATCTATTTTGTGTCGGTTAAGAGCCCTTTGCAATCTCCAGGTAAAGAAATGCATGGACTTAAGAGTTGTGCCTAGAAAATTTGCAGAAACTTGTCTATCTAATTAAAGCTCCTCCGCTTCTCTGTTGTCTTATTCAAGATACGAGATGCTGGCAAATAGGACACTCATGTATGAGATGTCCTCTTGCGGGGCAATAAGCCCTTCCGTAATAAATCATTTGTAGGTGAATTTTATGCCAGCTAGAGGACGGGAAATATTTTTTAAGGTCTTCTTCTGTTTTTTTAACAGAGGATCCATCGCTAAGTCCCCATCTTTTGGCTAAGCGGTGAATATGTGTATCTACTGGAAAGGCTTCTTTTTGAAATGCCTGGCACATCACTACAGATGCCGTTTTATGTCCCACTCCAGGAAGAGCCTCGAGTGCTTCAAATGAAGAGGGAACTTGATCGTTATGCTTTATGAGGAGCAGATGGGAGAGTTCATGAATAAAGCGGGCTTTTGTGGAAGAAAGGCCGCAGGGACGAATGATGTCTTGAATTTCTTGAATAGAAAGAGATCGCATCCCTTCCGGGGTCCCCCCTTTTTCGAAAAGGAGAGGGGTCACTTCATTGACCCGAATATCTGTACATTGCGCCGATAAAAGAACGGCAATAAGGAGGGTAAAAGGGTCTCGATGGTAAAGAGGAATCGAGGGATTGGGAAAGAGTAAATCTAAAGTTTCTGCAATCATTTTCCTACGCAAAATTTAGAAAAAATGGCACTTAATAAATCTTCAGTGATGTTGGTCCCAATTAAATTACCGAGATGGTGGAGAGCAAGGCGCATATCTGAGGTAATCCATTCAGGAGAAAGGTGAGATTTTAATCCAGAGATCACAGTTTCAAGGGCCTCCTTCCCTTTTTGCAATGAAAGAAAATGGCGACGACTTAAGAGAATCAGATCTTCTTTATTGGGGGATCCGTTTTTAAAGACAGCTTTACAAATGGCCTCTTTTAATTCAGGGAGCCCTTCCCCTGTTAAGGCAGAGACTTTTAGGGGATAGGTTGTTGTATGGGGGAGATCCGCTTTGTTGAGGACGACGAGGGTGTTAGGTGGAGTGGAATGAGGGATGTAGGACCGGACATCTTGAATATACAGGACAAGGTCCGCTTCAAGCGCTGCTTGCTTAGAGCGGGCAATCCCTTCTTTTTCAATCACTTCGTCTGTTTCTCTTAAGCCTGCGGTATCAATGAGTTTAAAATGAAGGTCTCCGATAGAGATCTGTTCTTCAATGAGATCGCGTGTAGTACCTGGGATATCGGTTACAATGGCCCGATTTTTTCCTGTGAGGGCATTTAAAAGGGAAGATTTGCCTACATTCGGATCGCCAAGGAGGCAGAGGGTAAAGCCCGAGAAAAGGCGGCTTCCATCATTGAAGGTGTCGAGAAGAGAATCCATATCTTTAACGATCGTTTCAAGATCTTCGATCACTTCTTCCATAGAAGCAAACTCAAGTCCTTCTTCTGGGAAATCGACCCAGGCTTCAAAGATCGCTGCTAAATCAAATAGTTTTTTTTGAAATGAGCTAATTTTTTGATAAAGGCGCCCATCGAGGTGATGTTTTGCGGCTTGCAAACTTTTTTCATTTTTAGAGCCAATCAAAGCCTGCACCGCTTCTGCTTGGGTCAGATCGAGCTTTCCATTTAAAAAAGCTTTTGCCGTAAATTCTCCAGGGAGAGCAGCTCGTGCCCCTGCTTTAAGAGCGGCTTGAAGTACCCTTTCTGTGATGAGGATCCCCCCATGACAATGGATTTCAACGGTGTCCTCTCCTGTATAGGAACGAGAGCCTTTCATGGGGATGAAAAGGCCTTCATCGATCACTTCCCCTTCGTCTAAAATTTGGCCAAAGTGGACAGTATGCGTTGCAAAATTTTGAACAGGCCCTGAAAATATTTTTTGACCGACCAAGAGGGCGTCATTCCCCGAAATACGGATGATGGCTACTCCTCCTTCCCCTGGAGGGGTTGCTACTGCGGCGATCGTTTGTCCCTTTTCGTAGGATCCATGTACAAATTCCATGGTGCAATCATAAGCTTTTTGTCCCCCTTTGTAAAGCGGCTTTACATTTGCTTAAGAGCGAGGGTAATGAGAAGGGAGAGGTTATGGGCGGCCTCTTTTGTCGATAGGGCTTTGGTAATGGCTTTTTGTGCATCGGTGGTTGAATAGCCGAGATTAATGAGGGCGCTGATGGCATCTTGAGCCACGGGGGTAGCTGCGGAAGGAAGAGAGCCTCTCATTTCAACAACAAGGCGCTCTGCAGTTTTTTTTCCAATGCCAGGGACTTTGGTGAGCTGAGAGACGTTTCCCGTATGAATGGCAGAAAGGAGTTCTCCTTCTGGGAGATGTCCGATTAAAGAAAGGGCTGTTTTGGGGCCAATACCTGAGATGCTAATCAGTTTTTCAAAAAAATTCCGCTCACTTTCGGTTAAAAATCCATAGGATTTGGCTGAGTCTTCTCGAATAATAGTAGAAACAAAGAGGAGGAGGGAAGTTCCTATTTGTGGGAGTTGATGAAAAACAGAGACAGGGATGGCAAGAAGGTAGCCGAGTCCTTGATTATCAAGGACTGCTTTTTGAGGGGTTGCGCTGACGAGAGTTCCTTTGATGTATTCAAACATGGGTAGCCTTAAGGGTATGGAGATGGCAGATCGCAAGAGCGAGGGCATCTGCGGCATCTTCGGGTTGTGGAAGGGACGGAAGATTAAAGAGGAGTTGAATCATTTTCTGTACTTGCATTTTGGAGGCTCGTCCATTGCGTGCAACGGCGAGTTTTGCTTTAGATGGGGAGTATTCAAAAATAGGGATATTGCGCTGTTTTGCGGCGAGGATAATGATCGCGCGGGCCATGGCAAGTTTAATGGTGCTTTGAGGATTTTCTCCAACGAATTGAGTTTCTATTGCAATGGCATTGGGTTTGTGGGTATCGAGGAGAGACTCAATGGCATTAAAGAGAATTAAGTAGCGGCTGTGAAGGTCTTTTTTGCTGTTTGGTCTGATGCATCCAAAATCGATGAGGGAGCGGTTATTAATCAGTCCGTAGCCGGTAATCGTAGTGCCTGGGTCAATTCCTAAGATAATCATCCTTTCCTATTTCACATTAACCGGGGATTTTTTAAAATAGAGAGATGAAAATTTTAGTAAGGATGCCCAACTGGTTAGGGGATATTGTCATGGCAACTCCGGTCCTTGCTTTAATTCGAAAAAAATATCCTGAAGGACATCTTACTGCTCTTCTCCCTCAGTCATTTGCTCCTCTGTTACAAGGGGATCCCCATCTCAATGAGGTGACTTCTTCTTTAAAAAAAGGAGAATACGATCTTGGGTTTTTGCTCACGAATTCTTTTTCCTCAGCATATGCGATGTATAAGGCAGGGGTAAAATGTAGAGTGGGGTATTCGGGGGATTGGCGTCGCCTTTTTTTAACAGAGGCTGTTTCCTTTTCTAAAAAGAGAAAGGAGCAACATCTTGTCAAAACGTATCAAGAGCTTCTTGGGGGCGATGGGACTTTACTCCCCACTTTATATTTAGATGAAAAAGAAAAGGAGTGGGCTAGGGAGTTTTTGAAGAGCATGGGAATCACAGGGAGGGTAATCGGTGTTCATGTGGGAGCATCTTACGGCCCTGCGAAATGTTGGCCTGCATCGAAATTTCGATCTTTAGCCAAGGTTCTCAGTAAAGAGAATTGTCTTCTTTTTTTTGGAGATGCGGGAACCCATGAGAAGATCACTCAGATCACTGAGGGGCTTCCTTCTTCAGTTGTCAATTTAGCAGGAAAAACAACCATCAGAGAGCTCATGGCTTTAATGAAGAGTTGTCATGTGATTCTTTCTAATGATAGTGGTCCTATGCATATTGCAGATGCATTGGGGATCCCCTTGATTGCTCTCTTTGGATCGACAGATCCTCGAGTGACAGGGCCTTATAGATCACAAGAGGTGATTTGGAAAGAAGTCAGTTGTAGCCCTTGTTTTAAGAAAACATGTCCCATTGATTTTCGATGTATGAGATCAATTATGGTTAAAGAAGTACTGGAGAAAGTAGAAAGTGTTGGACTATTTGTTTAATCCGTTTGATCGTCTTTTAAAAAGTCATCAACCTAAAAATCTCCTTGTTGTCTGGAATCGAGGGATGGGGGATGTGCCTCTCGGTCTTTATGCTCTTGTAAAAAGGGTGCGGGAGAGGTGTCCTGGAGCCGAAATCACGTTTATAACTAGGCCTGATCTTGCTGAGGTCTTTTCGATGCTGGATTCTGTTAAAGTGATTGTGGAAAAAGGGTGGAAGAGGGGAGAGCCCGCCTCTTTATCTCCTGAGGTGACTGCCTCTTTTGATTTGGTTCTCGAGGGAGTTAATCCCACAAAGTGGTTTCGGTGGCAGTTAGGCAAGGTTATTCCTGAGCTGAGGTGGGAGGATAAATGGGACAGCCTTGCAGACAAATTTCCTTTAAAAAAGGGGATCCCTTATTTAGGGGCTCATCTTTCCACAGAAACGGGAGGATTCTACAGATATGAGAAAAATTGGCCCTTGCCTTATTGGGAAGAGGTTATTCAAAAGAGCCCCCATCCCGTGATTTTATTTGGACATAAAAAGGAAGGAACTTTCCCAAATACAATAGATCTCCGTGGGGAAACCTCTCTAATCGAGATGCTGTCTATTATTAAAAATCGATGCCGCTATCTTTTAGCCCCTGATTCAGGAGTGTTGTCTGTTGTCTATTATGTCAAAAGTCATTTTCCTTTAAAGATCATTTCTTTATGGGCAGATCCAAAACAGGGGATATTAAGGCAGAAGGTGTCGTCTCCAAATCGCAATTTAGAGCATATTCCTTTAGTTGGGAAAAAGGGAGATGTGTCTAAAATAATGCCTCAGGAAGTGAGAGAGGCCTTATTTTTATGAATCATATGGGGTGTGTGATTTTAGCTGGGGGATTAGGGACTCGGCTGGGGCTTAAGGGGCCAAAAGGGTGTGTGAAAGTAGGTGAGAAAGAGACCTTATTTGAAATTCTTCTTTCTAAAATGAAGGGGCCTGTAGCGGTGATGACGTCTCCTTTAAACCGGGTAGAGACGGAACAATTTTTAAAAGAGCACCATTTTTTTGGTATAGAAGACCTTGTTTTATTTGATCAAGATTTAAAAGAAGGGTATCCCGATGGAAATGGAGGAGTTTTTGAAAAATTATGGGAAACAGGGATTTGGAAAGAGTGGAAAAAAAAGGGAATTACTGCGATAGGTGTATTGCCAATAGATAATCCGCTCGGAAGTGTAGAGGATCTTTTTCCCTTACATGAAGAACTGGTGATTCGATGTATTCTTAGTAGGGATCCCTCTGAAAAAATAGGGAGGGTCTTAGTAGAGGAAGGGCGAGTTTCCGTGCGGGAATATACTGAAATGGCTACAGTAACGGGATTGGGATTTACAGGGCAATTTGGGTGTACGATGGAATTTGTAGAAAGGGTAAGTCAACTCCCTCCTGTATGGCATCAAATTTATAAGGAGGGGAAGGTGCGCTTTGAGAGGTTTATTTTTGATGTTTTCCCTCACGCGAAAACACATCGGTTGGTGGTTTCTCCAAGAGACAAGTACTTTGCTCCCGTTAAAGATCAGATCAGTTTAAATGAAGTGCGAAGGAGGTGGAAAGGGTGAAAATTTGTGTATTGGGAGCTGGCGCTTGGGGGTTTTGTTTAGCGACAGTGCTTGCAGAGAATGGACATCAGGTGATTTTATGGGCAAAAGATGGGGAGCTCATTGATTCTTTAGCAAAGGGGGAGAAGCACCCTAAATTAAAAGCGTATGCTGCTCATCCCTCTATTCGTTTTGCAAAGCAATTGGAAGAGGGGGTTCAAGGGGTTGATTTAATTGTGGAATCGGTTACATCTCAAGGAGTCCGTCCTGTACTTCAGGCCCTTAGAAAAAATAAAGTGCCCCTTGTGATTACCTCCAAGGGGATTGAAGAAGGGACCGGATTGCTGTTAACAGAGGTAGCGAAAGAGGTTTTAGGATCAACACAGATAGGGTGTTTGAGTGGCCCGTCTCTTGCAGAGGAAGTGATGAGAAAACTTCCCACTTCGATTGTGTGTTCTTCTTATGAAAATGAGATTATGGAGCTCATTAAAACGGCTTTTTCGTCTCCCTATTTTCGGGTGTACCC
>JAGOSM010000040.1 GCA_018062315.1 Simkaniaceae bacterium
TCCTGGGACGACAAGGTGGATATGAGGTGTCATAGCGTACCCTGGATCGTAGATAGGCTAGAAAGGAGATTCATGTAATGGCGGCTTGTTCCCCGGTGGATCACTTCATGTACGGTAGATTGCCCCACTTCATCGATATCAAATAGGGTGTGAGAAGGGATTGTACAGGTTTCTTTTGTGGAGATTTCAATGGAGACATGGCGGGGATTTTCAAGATGGCGAGTGAGCAGAAAAGTTTCCTCTTCGGCAGTTTCGATTTGAATAGAGATCACCCGACCGGCCGTTAAAGATTTCATCGAGCTCGGATGGAGGTAGATGGTGCATTCTTTATAATAGAAGACATTTCCTTCATCTTGCTTTTGAAAAGTCCATCCAAGCTGAGAGGCTATCCATCCCTGTAAATAGATAGCTTGAGTTTTGGTGTGGGAAACGGAGGGAGAGGAGGTGGAATTATAATGAATATGGATGAGTCGAGAGCGCTTAAGTTGGACTAGTCGGTCAGTGGAGTAAAATGTTTCGGTAAGAAGGTCTCTCCAATTTTCAATCCGGGCCCAGTTGAGGTCTGCAATATCGGCATGGTATTGTTTTTGGTAATTGAGGAGGGTTTGTGCAAATTGGGGGAGATTTTCGGTTGTTTCAGAGTCGAAAATAAGGCGTGTGGCAAACTGTTCAATTTGTTTGGATAATGAGTCTTCATTGACAGGATCATGCCCATGAAGGAGGTAAATGGGGAGGTCGGGAAGGATATTAGGGAGAATGATAAAAGGGACTCTTTCGAGAAAAGATCCACCTGCTCGGATATTGATGAGGTCGCATACAATTTCATTATCTCCCTCATCAGCTGTCATGACGGAGACAGACGTTTCGAGTTTATCTTCCTTTGAAGTTAACTCAACGAAAATGATCCTGGAAGGAAACCTTTCAATGATTTTTTGAGCTACTAAGCGAAGATAGGGGACCCTCTCCTCTTTTTTTGCAAAAATAATCAGGTTGAAAAGGCATGCGCGCATTTTGTTAGTCCCTTGAAGGGAGTCCCAAATGCGCTGCAATTCACTTTCTATCTGGGCTGGGGCAATCAAAATTTGGTCCATAGGTGGTATTCTACTTAAAAGTGAGGTGTTAAATCAATCTCCATTTCCTTCCATCTCGAGTCATCATTTCATCAGAGGCTTTAGGCCCCCAACTTCCGGCAGGATAATTAGGGAAATCTTTCGTTTCTGTACTTCCCCAATAGTCAAGAAGGGGGGTATAGATTTCCCATGAACGCATCACTTCATCTACTCGTGCAAAAAGGGTGCTATCCCCTAAAATACAATCGGTAATGAGCCTTTCATAGGCGTCAGGAGGGGAGAGACCAAAGAAGCTGCTGTATCTAAAATCCATTTTCACAGGTTGAATAGGGCTGCTTGGTCCTGGTACTTTGGTATTGATTTTTACAGAAATCCCTTCATTCGGTTGGACTCTGATGGCTAGGACATTGGGCTCATTTTTTTTGAGGTCACTTTTGAAAAGGCGTCCTGGGGGGTCTTTGTAGGTAATGGCAATTTCTGTAGCTCTTTTGGGGAGCCGTTTAGCTGCGCGGAGGTAAAAAGGGACTCCATCCCATCGCCAGTTATCGATAAAGAGCTTAACAGCGCCAAAAGTTTCGACTTGGGAGAGGGGGTTAACATTGTCTTCTTCTCGGTAGCCTTTGACTTTTTCTCCAGAAATAAAACCGGATCCATATTGTCCTCTTACCGCTTCTGTATTGAAGTCTTTAAAGGGTCTGATTGCCTCGAGGATTTTTACTTTCTCGTTGTGGACCGAAGATGCATTGAGATTGACTGGAGGTTCCATAGCGACAAGAGACATGATTTGCATCACGTGGTTTTGAATAATATCGCGCATAAGGCCCGATTCTTCATAAAATTTACCTCTTGTTCCAATGCCGATATCTTCTGCAACGGTGATTTGGATGTGGTCGACATACCGTCTATTCCACAGAGATTCAAAAAAAGAATTGGCAAACCTGAAGGTCATGAGATTCTGGACAGTCTCTTTTCCTAGGTAGTGATCGATTCGGTAAAGTTGGGATTCATCGAGGTGTTGCATGAGGTCTTTCTGGAGAGCTTTTGCTGTTGTTAAATCATGACCAAAAGGCTTTTCTACAATGACTCGAGACCATTTGTTTTGGACTTGTTTGAGGTCATAAAGGAGACCGGCCCCTTTAAGATGTTCAATAATGGTGGTGAAGGAGCTGGGTTGAGTGGAGAGATAAAAGACCCGATTTCCTTTAGTTCCCATGCGGGCATCGAGGTCAGAGAGGAATGTTTTAAGAGAAGCGTAATGAGAAGCATCATCAAAGCTAGCAGGGTGGTAGAAAAGTTGTTCTTCGAAATTTTTCCAAAGCCCTTCATCTAGGGGTTTCACGCGAGAGTGGGTGCCTACCGCGGCTTTCATTTCTTTGCGAAAGTCTTCATGACTTTTTTCTCTTCGAGCAAAACCGACGCAGGCAAAGTTCGTTGGAAGTTGCCCTTCTCTTCTGAGGTTATAAAGAGCTGGCATGAGCTTTCTTGCTGTTAAATCTCCTGTTGCGCCAAAGATGATCACTACGCAGGGGTCGATGGTCCGTGCTGATTGACCAAGTTCCTCTAGGGGATGAGACATGCACGCTCCTTTTTAGGTTCTTCTATAAGGTAGAAGGAAAGCAAAAAAAACTTATTTGATCAAGGAGAGTTTATGTCCCTCGTGCTTCAAGAGCTATTTTGATCTTTGAACCAGCCTTATTAGAAAAACTTGCAGTAATTCCCGCTGATAAATTGCTTTGAGAAGACAATCGGAGATCTTTCGTAAAGAAATAACAGGATATTAGGATGGTCAGGATAAAAAAAGAAAATCCCCATCCTGACCATCCTAATATCCTGCCATTTTTTTATTTAATGTGTCGGCAGATTATTCACATAACTGGCATTAACGAAAACTAATATGTTATTTTTTAATGATCCTCAAAGTTAATATCAGTGGAAATTGCTGGTTTATTTAAAGGTTCCATTTAAAAATATAATTACATTTAGATTTATATTAAAAAATCATCTAATTGTTGACTTTTTAATAAGGCAACTTTATTATGTTGTTATTACATACTATACAGGAGTGTAAAAATGGCGATTCAAGAAATTTTACATCAAGTTCAAGAATGGATCTTTGGACCTACAATGGCGACTCTTGCACTCCGCGTGCAGGATAACTCTCTTTCTCTTGCAGAGAGGGTAGAGAATCTTTACCGTATGGTCACTAAAGGAAGAATTTATATTCCTGCGCATAAAGCCTTAGTCATTACCTCCTACAACTCTCTTCCTCAAGCCAACCGAAATGAACTTGACCATGCAGTATATAAATATGCGCACACCGAGTACTTTGAGTGGCCAGGAGTTTATCCATCTACCTATGAATCTTCACATGAACTCAACAAGGATTCTCCAACGTTTGGACATGATCAAATGATGTATAATCCTTTCGTTAGAGCTGTGCAAGAAGCTCTTTATGATAAATCTGGACTAGCATATCAAGGAAAAGAAGGAGGAAGAATGGACTGGATTCAACAATGCGTGGCTTCGATGGTGGCTCACCTTGGTTTAGCCTAAATCACTGGCAACTTAAGTGATTAAAATATTAGAATTATACAGAATATTTAAGGAGTCTTAATCGTGGATGTAGCTTTTTCAGGGACAGGCAGGGTTCGTTTCGGAATGTCATATTCTGGAAGGACAGAAGTTGTAAGTGATTCAGGGAATGAGGGAATTGTAGAAGGAATCAGAGTGAAGTTTCCTTCTCATCCCGACGAAGAAGTCATTGTAGGAGTGCTTCCGCGCCCTTATCCATCAGCGATCCTTGCAACTCCATGGCTATGGGACCATGTTTCCTTAAATATTCTAAAAGGTGTTCGCGGCCGTCCCACTCACGAATCAGTTCAATGTCTCACAGTAGAAGAAAGTCCAACCATTATGAAGACAATGCAATTGTTTTTGCGAGTCAAACACAGTGATCGTCCTAGTCTTTCTCTTTATCCCATTGCTTATGAGGTCGAACATTTTAAAGCTGACGCACTTTATCAGCTTCATGTCGCTCTTTCAGAAGAAGGAGCTGTAGCTACATTTACAGAAGTCTCAGAAGAAGAGGAAAAAACAAAACTTCAAGCCAATGCAGCAAAGATTCTTAGATTAGCACAACAAGGTTATCAAGTTGCAATTGGCGATCATGCTATGAGTTTATCAAGACAAATAGATATCCTATTAGATAGCAGTGAACCTCCAGAAACCCTAAGAAGATTAGCAAAGCAAAAAATTTCTGCAATTGTGAATGCATTTGCCAAATTACATGCATTCCATCCTGATTCATTGCCTCCATTAGACCCTGATTTGGACAAAGAAGAGCTGGTTGTCATAAAAACAGAATGTGATGAATTACACTCTCGCTTATTAGACTCTTTGGAAGAGCGTAAAACTCAGGCTAAGGTACCTCAAAGGTTTTTAGATATCTCCTATGATGCAAGAAGCTATCCTGAGCTAGAACGGCTGTTTCGACTATTTGCGGCGCTGGTTCGAAAGCTCGATAAAGTTTTGCCGCCGTCCTAAGAAATCATAAATTTTAAAGTAAAAAGTGGTGTGTAAAAATGGGTGCATGATCTATTCTTGGCCTGATTTTTATGGAATCTTTAAGTTTTTACGATAGACATGAATTAACCTGTCACTTGACGGATGCTGAAGTAGGAAGATTAGAGATAGCTTTATCTCGTATACCTCCTATTTCCGTAGACCAATTATGCTCAGATTTAGAAAGTACAGCTCCCTTTCAAGGGGAATTTTGGTCGAGGTATGAATATAAGACATGGCCACTTGTAGCTTTTGCTGCCCTTAAAGCTAAAAGATGTACTGTCGATGAATTTGCGACGATTAGCCTTCTTTTTGCTGCGCTCAAAGAGTTTGTGTATACAGAAACTTATTATAGCATGAGATCATTGAGACCCATTTTCTGGGAAACTCATCGTTTTGATAAGGAAGGATTCAAGGATAAGGGATGGCGTCCCATATCCCCTTCATCTCCAGAATATGGAAAATATCTTAAGATTTTTTT
Organism: Simkaniaceae bacterium; assembly: GCA_018062315.1. Taxonomy (GTDB): domain Bacteria; phylum Chlamydiota; class Chlamydiia; order Chlamydiales; family Simkaniaceae; genus JAGOSM01. The sequence goes on from JAGOSM010000040.1 coordinate 5,113, forward strand.
TAGACGGTGGAATCAAGAGGGGGAATTACGGCTAGAGAGGGCTCTTGCCAAGCTTGCTCCTTCGGATCGGTATCTGTTTGAAATTGAAATGCCTCGAACCTCCGTAGAATATTGGGGGCCGATGATTAAGGCGATTAAGCTAGCTACGCAAGATCATTTATATCCCTTTTTGGAAGAAGGGCTCAATATTTTAGGTTGTGCTGAAAAAAGACAGCTTGTACTTCCGGCCTTTCCCGTACTCCGTTTGTTTTCAGAACTTGTAAATCTTGCTATGCCTATTTGTATGATCCCTCGTATTGGAACAATGAAAGAATCGGATATTGTGAAAGATAGGTTTTGTTTTTCGCATGTTGTGGCTCTTGAAATGGACGAAATTCCTTTACCAATTGAGGCAGATGGACATCCCACAGGCCCTTTTGCCTTTGGTCTTCACGATATTTACCATACATTTACCTATGCGACCCGCTTGTCAAAAATGATATTCCTTGCCACGAATCGGATGATTCAAGTCCTTAGACCTAGCATCTTCTTCAATGATCCTACATTGGACCGTTTAATAGCTCGATTGATTGATGCAGAATTTATGAATGATTACCCTATCGAGGGATATTTGGTTGGACATCTTTTTAATAATCGCCATTTAAAAGACGCTTGGGATGCAAGGTGTGGATTGTATAAAAGAGTGATTCTTGCAGATATAGCTAGGCATAGGCCATTTTGGAATTATATATGCAACGATAACATGGGACTGTCACCGGAGGATATGGCCCTTGTGCCCCCCGATCCAAATCCCACTTTTCCCCGAGATGATGAGCTTATTGCTCTGGGAATGGGGGATGAGCTCCTTTCTTTTTTCAAAATGGCGCACGCCTTGAATTGGACCTCTTCTGAAATGAGAAAAGGGGTGGATGAGTTAACTGGGGATGACTCTTTAGAGCGCGACCGTTACCGATTATGTATATCTCTTTTTACACATCTTCCTTTGGAAAAAAGCAAGGAGGAGATCTCCTTTATTAAAGAGGTTCCTTGTTCTCATATTTTTTATCTTGATTACTGGAAAGATTTCCTGATTCAAGGCAGATCTGTTAAAACTTTGGATTTTATCCTGTCATCTCATTTTACTATTGCTGATGTCTGGCATTATAGTTTGTTATTTAGGACATCGTGGGATCATTTTGAGCAGTTAGTGAATCTACTAGACAGAAGTCATGGGAAAGCGCTCCATGAGGGATCTTTTACTTTAGATGAGTGGGAGATGCTTATCAGTAGTGGTCATAAGGGAGTGCTAAGTGCTCTTCTAGAGCAAACAGAACGGTGTAACTTGTCCAAAAAAGAGCTGGTTGCACTTCTTCCGGATAGTCTAAGTTGAGATTTGAATCGAAATATGAAATGTTATTATCTCGATGGATGCGGCAGAGGATGTTTATACGTCTTCTTTTCAAAGTGAAAAATGGTGTGTAAAAATGGGTTCATAGTGTATTCTTGATGCGATTTTTATGGAATCTTTAAGTTTTTATAAGGAGCATGAGCTCACTAGCCGCTTAACGAGTAGGGAAGTAGATAGCCTAGAGGGGGCGCTATCTCGCGTACTTCCAAGTTCTATAGATCAGTTGTGCTCAGATTTAGAAAGTGAAGCTCCCTTTCAAGGGGAATTTTGGTCGAGGCATGAATATAAGACATGGCCACTTATAGCTTTTGCAGCTCTTAAGGCTGAAAGATGTACTGTCGATCAATTTGCGACGATTAGCCTTCTTTTTGCTGCGCTAAAAGAGTTTGTCTATACAGAAACCCACTATAGCATGAGATCGTTGACACCCCTTTCCTGGGAACTTGTTCGTTTTAATAAGGAAGGATTCAAGGATAAGGGATGGCGTCCCATATCCCCTTCATTTCCAGAATATGCAAAATATCTTAAGGTTTTTTTCAGAGGGTGGAATCAAGAGGGGAAATTACGGCTAGAGAGGGCACTTGCCAGGATTTCTCCTTCGGATCGGTATCTATTTGAAATTGAAATGCCTCGAACCCCCGTAGAATATTGGGGGCCGATGATTAAGGCGATTAAGCTAGCTACGCAAGATCTTTTATATCCCTTTTTGGAAGAAGGGCTCAATATTTTAGGTTGTGCTGAAAAAAGAAAGCTTGTACTTCCGGCCTTTCCCGTACTCCGTTTGTTTGCAGAACTGATAGATTCTACTATGCCTATTTTTATGATCCCTCGCCTTGGAACTATGACAGAATCGGATATTATGAGAGATAGGTTTCGTTTTTCGCATGTTGTGGCTCTTGAAATGGAGGAAATTCCCTTACCAATGGAGGCAGATGGCAATCCTACAGGCCCTTTTGCCTTTGGTCTTCACGATATTTACCATACATTTACCTATGCGAATCGTTCATCAAAAATGATAATACTTGCCACGAATCGGATGATTCAAGTCCTTAGATCGGGGATGAAAGATCATCCTATATTGGACCGTTTAATAGCTCAGTTGATTGATGCAGAATTTATGAATGATTACCCTATCGAGGGGTATTTGGTTGGACATCTTTTTAATAATCGCCATTTAAAAGACGCTTGGGATGCAAGGTGTGGATTGTATAAAAGAGTGATTCTTGTAGATATAGCTAAGCATAGGCTATTTTGGAACTATATATGCCATGATAACGTGGGACTGTCAGCGGAGGATATGGCTCTTGTGCCGCCCGATCCAAAACCTACTTTTCCCCCAGATGATGAGCTTGTTGCTTTGGGAATGGGGGATGAGCTCCTTCCTTTTTTCAAAATGGCACAAGCCTTGAATTGGGCCTCTATCCAAATAAGGGATGGGATGAATGGGTTAACTGGGAACAACTATGACGAGCGCGATCGTTATCGATTATGTATGTTTCTTTTTACACACCTTCCTTTAGAAAAAAGCAAGGAAGAGATCTCCTTTATTAAAGGGGTTTCTTTTTGTCATATTTCTTATCTTGATTATTGGAAACGTTTCTTAATTCAAGGCAAGTCTGCTAAAACTTTGACTTTTATCTTGTCAGATCACTTTATTCTTGGTAGAAATCTCCTGCCTCTTAATGCATTATTTGATGCATCGTGGGATTATTTTGAGCAGTTAGTGAATCTACTAGCTAGGAGTCGTGGAAAAGCATTCCATGCGGGATCTTTTACTTTAAGTGAGTTGGAGATGATTGTAAGTAGTGGTCATAGGGGAGTGCTAAGTGCTCTTCTAGAGCAAACAGAACGGGGTAACTTGTCCAAAAAAGAGCTGCTTGCACTTCTTCCGGATAGTCTAAAATGAGTCCATCTATTGCTGCATATGATCATCATTCTTTGACTCGTCACTTATCTCTAGAGGAAAGAATTCGGCTGGAAACAGCAATTAGAACTGTAGCTTCTTCTTCTATTGATGCATTGTGTGCGAATTTAGCAAGCACAACTCCTTTTAAAGGGACATTTTGGGACTCCCATCCTTATACAAAATGGCCCCTTGTCGCTTTTGCAGCTTTTAAAGCTGAAAGATGTAGTGTTGAGCATTTTACAACGATTAGTCTCCTCTTTGCAGCTCTTAAAGAGTTTGGTTATAGGAGAGTTTGTTACAGGTGTGAAGTTGTAGACGATTCTCATGAATGGACAGGGACTTGGCATTCAAATCCTTTTTCTCTAAGTTCGATAGAAATAGTTCTACCCTCTTCTCCAAAATATGATAAATATCTCGGGGTGTTTTTTAAATGGACCCCAGAATGGATTTTAAAATTACATGCCAAAATTGTAGAAGAATTGAGAGCTCCTGCTGATTGTTGTTTAATTGTGCTTAAAAACATGCCACTTGCCCCATTAGAATATTGGGGTCCTATGATTAAAGCGGTGCGCATTGCTACAAATGGTGTTTTATACCCTTTTAAAGAAAGAGGAGTGGATGTACTCAGATTTGCTCAAAAGAGGACTCTTGTTTTACCTGCGTTTCCAGTCCTCAAATTTCTATCAACATGGGGTAATGAGAAACTATCAATAACCATGAAGCCTGCACTTGGGACGATGACGGCTAGAGATATTACAGAAGATCGGATGGAATTTTCACACGTTGTAGCTCTTGGGATGGAGGAACTCCCTTTGCCAGATCATGCAGATGGACGTCCTACAGGTCCTTTTACCTTTGCTCTGCATGATATCTACCATACATACACGCTGGCTTTTTGTTTTAGCTATGAACTCACGATGGCAATTAATCGGATGTTACAAGTGTTATACAAGCTTGAGGATGAGCCTATTTTAATTGCCCTAAAATCCCGTCTTATTGATGCGGAATTCAAAAATAAAACGGGCCCTCAAGGTTTTTTTGTGAGGGATCTTTTTACTAATGATATGATGCAACCCTACTGGGATGCGAATGGGGGAAGGTATAAAAAACAGATTCTTCATGATATTGCTAAGCACCGTCCTTTTTGGGATACGGTCATTGGCAGTTTAGGCCTTTTACCTGAGGATAATGCACTAGCTTCTTCTCATCCATCTCCCTCTTGGCCTCCTGTTGCAGAATGTATCGCTTTAAATTTAAAGAAAGAATGGATTTCTGTTTTAGAATTGGGAGAAATAGCGGGTTGGACAAACGATCAGATTTCTCAAAAAATAAAGGCGCTTGCATTAGATCCAGATCTTTATCTGTTGAATGATGAGTTTTTGCCTATGATGATGAGAAGTTCGCCTCATTTTAAGATCGCAGTAGATGATGAACTGAAGACTTTTGAAACAATAACGGGACATCGCCCCAAATTCACTCTTCTTATGAGTTTATTATCAAGAGATGCTACTCGGGAAATTGTCTTAGGATCTTTTGAGTCTTATGATTTGATAGACATGCTTACCAACCTCTCTTTAGAAGAATGGGGAGCCCTTATCGAGCTTACAGAATTTTGTAATTGGTCTAAATCCCGTATGCGGAGTGTATCGAGATGTCTTATGCAACAAGAATGTATCATCGACCCTCTTCTGAGTGAGATGTTTCCTGAGAATACCGTATTAAAAGGAATGGAATTAGAACGTACTCGATACCTGCTATGTTTTGAGTGTTTAAAAATTTCTCTAGGTCAGGAAAAAATTCGAGAAATTCTTTTTCTGATCGAAAGATTAACCCTATCTCAAATTGTGAGATTTCACCGAGTGAAAGAGTGGGTATTTCGAGGGTATCTTACTCCTGTTGCCTTATTTCAGGCCATCAGCATGAATCCAAAGCTCATGAAATTTTTAGAGGATTTTGCAAGTCAAATTCAAATGGATTCAGCAATGATTCCAACTGGCCGTTTTTTTTATTTTCAAAATAGAGCAGAGGGGTGTTGTTTTGAAATGCAAGGGGATCAGGTGTATGTCGTGGGTAATTTAGATCCAGATAGAAAACCTTTTCTTCAAAAAACGCTCGCCTTTATGACTCCAGAGGGAAACTTTTTTTCTTTGCTCGGTCGATCAAATATAGATCATTATAAAAGAATATTTGATTATGCAGTTCTTGCGGATCCTATGTCTTTTACAGTTGTTCAATCTAAAGATACAGCAGAGCTGATTAGTGTATGTAAGAAAGAGGTCATTCGATCACAAAAAAAACACTGTTGTTCTGTTCAGTAGAAACACGATCATTGCAGAAAGATGGTTAGCATAGGTTGCTCATCCATATATGTGAATAAAAATAACCACCGAGAGCACCGAGTTCACCGAGACCCTCACTTATACTCAAACAACTTGGAAAATCGGTTTTGGACTTAAGCGAAAGCTCCCGCGGATCGACGATCGTAAGTTCCCCTATATTATTAATATTGGGGGACTTACGATCGTCGATCCCCGGGGCTTTGGCTAAGTCGAAATCCCGATTTTCTAAGTTGTTTGGGTATAACCTCCTACTTAAAATCTCTTATGTTTTTAATCATTTCATAAAGAAGAAAGATTTGCATGCGTAAGGTGAGTGAGGTTATGAACTTCGGGCAAGATAAGATTGGAGCAAAAGGACAGCGCTGAGCCGATCTGTCTGCAGGGATCGTTTTTTCCGGCTGATTCCATCTTCCATCATCCGTCGATCTACTTCTTTGGAGGTGAACCTTTCATCGACAAGTTCGACCGTCATTCCACTGATTTCTTTGAGTTTTTCTGCAAAAAGACGGGCCCCCAAAGTGGTTTCACTATCTTTTCCTGAAAGGAGAAGGGGAAGTCCTACAATAATGAAGTCACACGGGGGAATCGCTGCCAAAATTTTCTTTACCGTTTCCTCGAGGTTCTTTCCCGCTTCTATCGTTAAGAGGGGACTTGCGAGAATTCTCATGGGATCTGTTGCTGCAAGCCCGAACCTTTTTTTCCCATAGTCAATCGCAACAATTCTACCCATGATGTTTTATCGCTGCTTTAATAAACTCTCTAAAGAGGGGGTGTGGTTCATGGGGTTTTGACTTAAATTCAGGGTGGTACTGAACCCCCACCATCCATGGGTGATCCTTGACTTCGACGATTTCAGCGAGGTTTTGTTTTTCGTTGATCCCTGTAATGAGCATTCCAGCTTTAATAAAGGCTTCTTTATAGGCATTGTTAAATTCGTAACGGTGACGATGCCTTTCAGAGATATGAAGTTTTTCATAAGCTTGATGAGCTCTGCTTTTGGACTCTAGAGTACAGGGGTAGGCCCCGAGTCTCATCGTTCCGCCGAGGTTAGTAATCCCTTCCTGCTCTCCTAAAAGAGAAATCACAGGGGCTTTACAATCGAGTGCCATTTCAGTTGAGTTGGCCTCAAGGCCAAGGATATGTCTTGCAAACTCGACGACCATCACTTGCATCCCTAAGCAAATACCAAAGAAGGGAATATTATGGGTACGGCAGTATTCTGCAGCTTTAATTTTTCCTTCCCATCCCCTTTCTCCAAAGCCTCCAGGGACAAGCACTCCATCAAATCCTTTAGGGAATGACTTAAAGTGGTCAGCTTCAATACCTACAATTTCCACCTTGACTTGAGAGGCAATTCCTCCATGTTGGAGAGCTTCAAAAACCGACTTATAAGCATCTTGGTGTTGAATGTATTTTCCAACAACCGCAATCGAGACAGTCCCTTTGGGTTCTTGAATAGAATGGATCATTTTTTTCCATCCGACGAGATCTTTTGCCCGATTAGGAAGTCCAAATCGTTTAATAATGTAGTCGTCAAGGCCTTGATTTTGAAGGTCCAGAGGGACCTCGTAAATGGTGTGTTCCACATCAGGTTCTTCAAGCACGGCGTCTTTTGGAACAGAGCAAAAGAGGCTAATTTTGTGTTTCACCTCTTCGTCCAGTCTTTTTTCACAGCGGCAAAGAATAATATCGGGAATGATTCCAATGGCGCGGAGAGCTTGAACAGAGTGTTGGGTCGGTTTAGTTTTAACCTCTCCTGCAGCTTTAATGAAAGGGACATAGGTGAGATGGACATTCATGCAGTCATTTGGGTGTTCATATCGAAACTGGCGAACCGCTTCTAGAAAGGGAAGGGATTCAATATCGCCTACAGTCCCTCCAATTTCAATGATCGTCACATCAATATCGGGCTCTTGGTTTGCAGCAAGATGAATGCGTCTTTTAATCTCATCGGTGACATGGGGAACGACTTGAACTGTGTTCCCTAGGTAGTCACCATGTCTCTCTTTTTTTAGAACCGTATCGTAGATTTGTCCAGAGGTGGCTGTCGAAGCTTTAGATAAAGGGGAGTTAGAGAATCGGTAGTAATGGCCGAGGTCGAGGTCGGTTTCTGCCCCATCATCTGTGACATAAACTTCCCCGTGTTGAAACGGATTCATCGTGCCTGGGTCGACGTTAAGGTAGGGATCAAGTTTGAGAAGGGCTACTTTGAGGCCCCCTTTTTCTAGGAGAAGAGCTATTGAGGCAGAAGTAATCCCTTTTCCTAAAGAAGAGAGGACTCCGCCGGTCATCATGATAAACTTCATGCTTAGAGAGT
>JAGOSM010000090.1 GCA_018062315.1 Simkaniaceae bacterium
GAAAATAGTACTTTTAACAGGCGATGTCTTTAATATTTGAATCTTGTTTCTCCATTCAATGGCAAAAATATTTGATGAAAAAACAATCATCACAATAATATTTAAAGCATTCAATATTTTTTTTACAAGTTGGTAGGGTAGCCGATTACTCCAGCCACCCCCCATTTACCACCCATCGTGCCCTATTAAGGCAATAGGCGGAAGACATATCATTCGCTTTCTGATGGATCAGAATGTCCTATGGTAAATTTTTACTTTAGGCAACGGATGTGCGTCAATGAATTTGCTAAAACTATCCCAGTTGAAACTCTTCCTCTGACTGCGCCTGTTTAACCATTTGAACATAATCCGAGTCGTGTGATATACGAATGCTTCTATTTGCCTCATATTATGTGACACACCATAGTAATTAATGTGTCCTCTCAATTTAAGACAGAACCGCTCCCATATTTCTTTCAACTCTAGTCTGTTTCTAATGTTGCGCGCCCACTCATTAACCTTCTTCAATTTGGCTCTAAACCGCTTGCCGATGGTTTTGAGTTTGGGAATTATTGCACCTGATTTCGACTGCCCGATGTAATGCGTAAAACCTAGAAAGTCAAACGATGCATTATTTCCCGCTACTTTGCGGAAATTAACCATCTTTGTTTTGTCTTCGTTCAGCTTTAGCTTGTACTTGTTCAGCCGCTTCGCTAGTGCTTCTTTTATACACAGCGCGTCGCTTTCATATTGACAGCAAATCACTGCATCGTCAGCATAGCGAAATAGTCTTATCATACCTTTGCATCTGGGTTTAACTGTGTGTTCAACCCATTCATCGATCACATAGTGTGCAAACAGATTCGCAAGCACTGGACTGCATATGCTCCCTTGCGCGACCCCTTCCTCACTGATCTGTAATTCACCTTCTGTTAAAACACCTGCTTTAAACATGCGTATTATATATCGCATGAATTTCTCATCCTTGATCTTTTCTCTTAGCATTATTTCTAATAGACGGTGGTCGATGCTGCCAAAGTAATTTTCCAAATCTAAATCTATCACCGTTTCAATTTGGTTCCGGTACAGATGTTTCTGCAAGTCTCGTATTGCATCGTGACATCCTATTCCTTGCCTAAATCCATATAAACATGGCAAGAATAGGGGTTCATAGATGCTATCCAAGATCCGCTGCGTCATCTTCTGGACAATTTTATCTTCTAGGTTACTGATCCCCAATGGCCGTTTAGCCCCTGGTTTCCCTTCCTTGGGAATGTATGTTAGTCGTACTGGGCCAGGCCGATACGCCATACGTTTCATCTTCTCTATCAGTGCTCCCAGATTTTTGTCCAGTGCCTTCCCGTATTGTTCTTTGTCTATTCCATCTATCCCAAGCGCCTTTCTTCCATCCAGCGTCTCGAAACATTCTTTGAGTGATCCCACGTTGTAGTGGTGCATTAGGCTTCCAAATTTCTTTTGCGGATCTCTCGCGGATAGATACGCTATCCTCTTCAGTTTCGTTTCCGTCGTTATTTGGGATTCTGTTATCCCCATTGACGTTTCTCCTACAAGGTTGATATACCTGTGACCCTTCCCCACGTACATGGCTTTCCCATGCGCCGAGTACTATGATCACGCTGACTTCTTAAGTGCCCCTCTCGACATTCTTGCTTTTTAGGCTTGTTTGTCGATACTGCTTCCTTTGCAGAGACCTTAAGCTTCTCCCACGTTCACCTAACTGCTTTTATTGCATGCCATGTTCTTTGACCCCGGGTTGGGAATGCATCTCTTCCCTTTATTGATGTGCATTCTGTTGTCTTCGAATTTTGTGACATTCTCGACCCTACCTCATTTAATCCTAACGAGGCTCAATCACTTCAGCCTTGCGGCTTACGGCCTGCAATATCCCATGCCTACGCTTAACCCTTATGTTGCCATTTCGAGTCCAAGGCTAAGTACGAAATGTGTTGGGTTTACACTTTTCCGACGGCTCTTTCAGCCGCTAGCAGTTAGGCGCTTTCGTGGCGCACCACAAACCTCTTTACACTCCCTAGCCAGACGCAACTCTACACATTTTTATGCTCTCAAAACTATAGCTTTTTGAACAATTCCGTAAACAAAAACCACCATATACTCCATTCTTAAAAGGCTGCTCTCCAGTAATGTGGGATCGTTCTTACCTTTAATAAAGCGTATGTAATTTAAAGAATCGCACACCCCTTTTTGCTTTTGTAACTATAAGCCCCAGCCGCAACAGCAACAATAGTTGCAGTTTTTAAAGGATTATCTCTTGCATAGCGACCGGCATGACGCACATATTCTGTAAACTTAAAAGGATGCGACATATCCCGTCTCTCTATATCATTAATAACCCGTTGCTCAGGTATTCCCTCATTTTCCATCTTTTTTTCAGGCTGTTTTTGAGATTTTTGCCTTACATGGTCATGAGCTACTCCCGATTCTTGTGAAGGCAAATTTACGGAATTTTGTTCTACTAGCCATGCAGCCTCCAAATTTCCATTAAGCGAAATGTAGTGATTATTATTAATCCGACCAAGTCCTATACGCTGCTGTCCATATCCATTGTTGGTCCTAAACCCCCCGCCTGGCCGTTGACCATCATAAATATCAATATCAATCTGAAGAATGTTGCTCATTACTTGTGGGAGCCAATCCGCCGCATTCAGCAATTGACCACCAGTATCATATCTTCCTAGATTAACATATTCATAAAAGTTATCTCTAAATCCGTTGAGTCTTCGTTGGCGCTCATCCGTATCATTATACTCTCTCAATGCTTCCTGGTATAATTCTTCGCTCCTGTCGCCAGTGCCAAAATTCTGTCGTATAGGTGGCGGAAAAATCTGATCCATAAGCTCTTGAGAGTGTTCATTAAAGTAGACAGCTACCTTCTCCAATATCTCTTCCATGGTGGTCGGTAATTGAGTAAGAGATGGATGTCTTGTAACATTCAGCTCGCGATCCATAATTTGTTTCGCGATTGCTCTAAAAAAGCAGAACCCATCACTATCTACGTTTTGACAACCTAGTTTTAACTCTCTCGTAAAACGATTATCCGCAAGGTTAAATCCTTGACCTTTTTCTCGCAAAGATAATATTGTTGCAAGCCGTATTTGTTCATCCTCTGACATACTTTTCAGATCTTTGCCAATCCCATTCCCTTCTTTGTACATTTTTCTTAGAAGTTCTAGAATAGGGGTCAATTCTTCTAAATCAATAAGATCACTTTCAAATATAGCTCCGTTGGTACGTAAACGACTAAATTTGTTTCTCGGCTCATTGAAATCTTGTTGTGATGAAGAATGAATGAACCAATATTTGGCTTGTGATGCGCCTCTGCGCCCTTGTCCTCCGGGCTTTGTTTGCAACGACCAAGACCTCTGCGCCCCCGAAAATCCGACGTGCATCACCAGCGCGGATTGTCCGGCTGGGCTC
>JAGOSM010000041.1 GCA_018062315.1 Simkaniaceae bacterium
CCTATATATACCCCCTCAATTAGAGATAATATGTGCTTCAGATCATCCCCATCAACCTCTACCTTGCTTAAAAGATGAGATTCTGTTTCAACAAGGCCCCTTCCTTCCGCTCGTTTATTTTCTGCAAATTTCATCCGATTGTGTACTAAAGCATTTTCTCTTTTCTTAATCAGATCAGATCCACCAAAAAAACCCTCTTTACTCATCGCCTGCACTATTTTTGATTCTCCTGACAAAAGAGGAAGAGGCTCTAATATTTCTTCAACATAAAAATGATTCGCCTTGCTATATCGATTTACAAACCGATTTCGATCTGTTTGTAAAAACTTCATTTTTTTTGCTTTTACAATACACTCTTCAATTTCTTCTAGCTGCCGAGCTATTTTTTGATCCCTTTCATAAAAAAAATACCCCATCATACAGAAGGGGATCACAGCTAAAACCCTGCTGAAACTTGGGCTAGGACGCCAGGACAAATGTCGCTTGATATCCGTCATGAGACCGTTTAAATTCAATCTCTTCTTTGCCATCAATCCACCTATTTTTCCCTGTCAAATGATCCTGAAAGATTTTAGCTCCCTGAGGGGATACTGCTTGAAAATGAAGCCTAATCTGCATTTTATATTTCTTCTGAGGGTCTTTTAAAGAAGGATATTGCAATAACTCTACTTTAATAGTTTCTATTTCAATCAGATCTCCAAACTGCTCTAAATAAGCGAGTACTTGACTTACTTTAGGAGCCTCTCCATAAAAATTGACCTTCTCCTCTTTTGCTTTCAGCAAAGCCCCCATATCGCGACTATACTCTTTAGCAAATTGTTCCTTGGCTTGCTTAAGATAAACCTCGTCTCGGTATCCCATTGCCCATCCTCCAAAACCTAAAGAAAGAAGTGCTGCAAGATAAGCAATCGTCCCCTTTTTCTTCGTTGCCTCTTTTCTCTTTTGAATAAGAGGGTGAGCCCATTCCCCCTCCCTAAACTGCGTTGAATGGGTGTCGTTTTTAAGACCATCTAAAGCAAGCCCAATTGCGACCGCATGAGGATCTACCTCAGTACAATCTTGACTCCCTAGATAGGTAAACATCTCACTCTCTTCTTTTGCATCATAAGGAGCTACAAGAAACCCGCTTTTCCCTAACTTTCCCTCTTCAAGAGAAATAAAAAAGGTCCTTTCAACACTTTTAAATGAAATCACCCCTTGTTTTTTTTCAGGATGAGCCCACTTCATATACCGATAGAGCGCCATTTGATATGAAGAAATAAATGGAGTATCCCATTTCTCAATATGTCGCCTTACACTTTCTTTTTGAGCGGCAAAGATCAAAACCTTCTTCCCATCAATTACAGGAATCACAACAGCTTCTTGACAAGGAAACGGGAGTAACTGTTCAACCTGAAAAGGGATCGCCGCCATAATCGCCTGTCGATTGGAAATAGGGGCAGTAAAAGACTTAAGAACAACATCAGCAAGCAGGGAGACGCTCCACTGACAAAGACTGTGTAGATTTTTTTTGATTTCTAAAAAAGAAAGCTTTTCTTGCCGGTTCATTCCTGCAATATAATACTGCTCCCCATCGAAATAGATCCCAACAATCTCCATTGCCATTCCAGTCAAATTGAGCTATTATTCTATCATGATTAAAGGAATTGTACAGCTTCTTTTCACTGTTTATATGCTAGCCGTCCTTGTCTGTATTGTTGGATCTTACGTTCCTGAATTCCAAAACACTATCTGGATGGGGTATATTGCGCAATATACAGACCCCTACCTAAATCTCTGCAAACAACACGTCCCTCTTTTAGGGGGATCGATTGACGTCTCTCCTCTTGTCGCACTTTTTTCCCTCTATTTTACACGCTTTATCCTAGTGAAAATTTTATGATTAAATTAAAAAATCTCCAGCTCCGTTCCAATATTTTATACGCTCCACTCGCTGGATGCTCCGATTATCCTTTTCGTAAAATGGGAGAGAAATATCGCCCAGGACTCATGTTTTGTGAAATGGTCAAAATGGATGCCCTGGTCCGTCACGATGCAGGAACTTACCGCCTTCTCAACTATTCCCCCTCAATGCGCCCTATAGGAGCTCAGCTCTGTGGGAGCAAACTCTCTATCGCCCGAGAATCAGCGAGGATTATTGAGGACCTTGGATTTGATGTCCTAGATTTAAATTGCGGTTGTCCCGTCGATAAAGTGACCAAAGATGGGAGTGGCTCCGGACTTTTAAAAAATCCTGAACTCATAGGCGACATTTTGGCAGAAATGATTGCCGCTGTTTCCATCCCCGTCACAGTGAAAATCCGCACAGGATGGGATGAAAATTCGATCGTAGCTCCCCTTATTACCCAAATTGCAGAACAGGCGGGGGCTGCTGCTATTACTATTCATGGGAGAACAAGAGCTCAAGCCTATCACGGGAATGCCGACTGGTCCCGTATTGCAGAATGCAAAAAAGTGGCTAAAGAAATTAAGGTCATTGGAAATGGGGACGTTTTTTCCCCAGAAAAAGCAGCGGCTATGTTTGCCGAAACAGGGGTCGACGGAGTCCTCGTTTCCCGAGGAACCCTAGGACAACCCTACATTGCAGAAAACATCCGCAGGTACCTAAATAAGGAACCCCTCATCATCCTTCAAGGCACAGGCTATAAAGATTTACTACTTGAACACCTTTCGTATATCATTGAATATCAAGATGATAGACACGCTCTTCTCGACATCAGACGTGTGGGTTGTTGGTATCTTAAAAATGGAATTGGGGTCAAGCAACTGAGACAACACATCAATCAGTCTCGGTCCATTGACGAAGTCACAGCACTGATTCACGATTACAACTGGGACGAGGCCTACCTCGCCCCAGCCTAAAAAAGAGCTTATTCTACCTCGATCATATCGAGGAACGCTTGTAATTGCTTAGATCGGGTCGGATGCCTCATTTTACGAAGCGCCTTAGCTTCAATTTGCCTTACCCTTTCACGCGTGACTTTAAATCGAACTCCCACTTCTTCCAAAGTTTTGGGTTTTCCATCGAGAAGACCAAACCGCTCAATTAAGACAGTGCGCTCTCGATCGGTAAGGGTAGAGAGAACTTCATTGAGTTTATCTTTTAAAATCGAATAGCCTGTTGCTTCATCGGGAGACTCAATCGTGGTATCCTCAAGGAAATCTCCAAATTGACTTTCTCCACTATCTCCCACCTCTGCCTGAAGCGAAATGGGATGCTGCGCAATCTTATAGATTTCTCGAATCCGCTCTGGGGTAAGCCCAAGCTCTTTGGCAAGCTCTTCGGGAGAAGGCTCTTTGCCTGTCTCCATCATCAATTTTTTTGCCCCGCGAAGCACTTTATTGATGGTCTCGATCATGTGTACAGGGATTCGAATCGTCCTTGCCTGGTCTGCAATCGCCCGAGTCACCGCCTGCCGAATCCACCATGTCGCATAGGTAGAAAATTTATACCCGCGTCGATACTCGAACTTCTCGACGGCTTTCATAAGACCCATATTCCCCTCTTGAATCAAATCCAAGAAAGAAAGGCCTCGATTGGTGTACTTTTTAGCGATAGAAATCACAAGACGGAGATTGGATTCCACCATCTCTCTTTTGGCTTCCTGGCTCTTGTCCATCCACCTCTGGAGCATCCGCACGTCTTTCTTAAACTTATCTAGGGTTCTTCCAGCAGCAAGCTCTCTTTTCGATAATTTGCGTTGAGCAGCCCGCAGTTTAGAAAGAGCAAATCTGTTTTTCTCTGCGCGAGGAAGAAGCTCTTGAATTTCTTTTTCAAGAGTAAGAAACCTGTCATAGGCATTTAAGATCACTTCGCCAAAATCTTCAATGATGTTGTGCCTAAAATGAAGTTGTCTTAGAAAGGCCTGCGTCCGAATCACGCAGCGCTCTACCTCTTCTAAAAGCTTAACCTTATCCCCTTTACTAATCTCGGGATCTTCTATTTTTTTGAGGAGATCCTCAAGAAAGAGATCCTCTTTATGAAGCAGTTCAGAGAGACGGGGCAACATTTTTAAAAAACGGCCCTTATCCTCAATCTCTTTCTCAGCTACGATTTTATCAAAACGCTCTTTACCAGTCAGCAGGTAGTGGGCAATCGAAATGGTCTCACGCGAAGAATAGCGAAACCGCATGATGATTTTCTCAACCTGAATCTGAGCCTTCTCGATCCTTTTAGAAATTTCTACTTCTTCTTCTCTTGAGAGGAGTGGGACAGACCCCATTTCTTTAAGGTACATCCGCACAGGATCGTCTGAAGATCCTTCCATTCGCTTAGGGAGAGCCTCGAGCTCTTTAACCTCTTTTTTCCTCTCCTTCTGTCTTTCGACTTCAGATTGGTTGAAAATCTGAATATCCATCCCACTTAAAAAAATGAGAACCTGATCGATCTGCTCAGCCGAATCAAAGCTCATGGGGAGGATTTCATTGATTTCCTCATAGGTTATATAGCCTTGCTCTTTGGCAATAGCAACCAGTTCCTCAACTTTTTGTTGATGTTGAGGGTCAAATCCTTGACTATATCCTTTTGTCATGCATTTAAGCATGAGACTAATTACCCTTATTGTCAAGATGCAGATAGCAATAGATTTCGAAAATAATAAAGAAGTGACCGCAAGAGAGGCCCATACAGGGGTAAATTACTACTGTATTGAATGCGGGGAAGTCGTTCGAGTCAGAAAAAATAAGAAAAATCCCTCCTTTCACCACTTCAAACCGCATAAAAAAAACAAAACTTCACTCGAACACACTCTGATCCAGCAAGAAATTTTTAGGCGTCTCCCCGACTCCCTCATCGAATACTCGATCCCCGGCATCAAACGTAAAGCCGACGTGGTAGATCTCAAAAAAAAATGGGTCTATGAAGTGCAGTGTTCCCCTATCTCACTCAAAGAGGTCTTAAACAGAGAGAGGGATTATCAAAAGGAGGGATTTGCCCTGATTTGGATCCTACATGATGCCCTTTTTAATAAAAAACAGGTGGGCCCCGCTGAAAAACATATCTTATCAACGGAAGGGTGTTATTTTGTGACCTGCGGAGAATGGGGAGTCTCTTTCATCTACGATCAAGAAGACTTGATCATTGGCTCCAAAAGAATCAATATTTATACAACCACCCTCGCTAATCTTGAAGAAAAACCAAAACCGCACCCTATCAAAAAACCTAAACGACCCCGTTTTAGCTTCAAAAAATGGATCCTGGATAAGGTAGATTTTATTTTAAATCGCCTAGCTGTACTTATGTAGTGATTCAAAAAGATAAACAAACCAAAGGGCAATTCCAATAGAAAGAACAAAATGAATCCCCTCCATAAAAGGAAAGAACTTCTGAAGGACAAATACCTCTTTTTGAGGATGAAAAAATACCTCCCACTCTTTCTTTTGCCAAAGATGGGCATGCTCTTTTGCTATAAGAGAATTTTTAAATACTGGCTTTACAAACTGATACTGCCTCTCTTTCCCCAGCACTGTAAAAGTTGCCTCAACAGCGAATGTCCCCTCCCCAACAGGCTTCACTTCCCACCGAGCTACTGTGATAGGGGCCTTTGAAGAAAGCAAACTATATTGATATAAATCAATCCCAAATAAAACTCCTGTATAACAAACAATCCCAAGAGCACTGATCAATAAAATTTTAGAAGCCCATCTCATTGACTCTATTCCTGCCATTTTGTATCATTTTACAGAGCATACATATCAGATAAAGGAATAAAATGGCAGAAGAACCAAAAAAGGGCTTAAAAGCTAAGCGCCCCACCCCACTCAAACGAGTCCTTCAGGACAAAAAGAAACGTCTTAAAAACAAAAGTTTTAAAGCGCGCCTTCTTACTGCAGTGAAGCTCTTTGAAAAAGAGAAAAGCCAAGATGTGCTCAGCACCATCTACAGCCTTCTCGATAAAGGGCAAAAGAAAGGGATTTTGCATGAAAATATGGTTTCACGCAAAAAATCTCGCTTATCTGCACGTCTTCACGCCGCTTAACTTACAAGTTTTGCGAACAGATCCAGCGTTTGCCTTAAGTGGTCAGAGATGGGGTAGCCAACCGCTTCCCCTATGTCCACCCAGGCACATGCGCTATGTCTTATTGCCTGAGCTGAAGAGGGATTATGTACAAGAACAACAAAATAATAATCGCGCGTCTTCCCTTGGTCATAGTGACCGAGATAAGCTACAACATCCTTAATATCTAACCTAGCCTCCTCAATGAGACCTCTTTGCAAAGCCTGCTGAATTGTCTCTCCCTCTTTCACATAGGTAGTTGGGATCTCATACTCAGCACTTCCCCCTTTCTCTAAAAGCAAAATTCGGTTTTTCTGCCGAACAATCGCTGCAACACGTATTTTTTGAATACCCGCTTTTTTCGCCTCTTCTTTTAAATGGGAATACATGACTTTCTCCAAAGTTCAAGTTTTTCAATCACATGGGACAATCGCCTTGCGCTCTTGTTCAGGGTTAAGCGTAACGTTACCTCGCTACTTATCAAGCGAACCTTCTGTTTGGCTCTTGTCAGAGCAGTATAAAGAATTTCTCTTCCAAACACTTCAGACCCCGGAGGCAACAAAACGACAACCTCATCATACTCACTCCCCTGACTTTTATGTATAGATAAACAATAAGCTTTGTCAAATTTGGGAAGCTCTCCTATCTTAAACACCCTTCCATCCTCTAGATACCCCCTATTGCCCCGCAAAACCCCCATCATCCCATTATAGATCCCCATTGTATCATCATTTTCAGTCAAAATAATTGACACCTCTTCCCTCTTCTGACCTAAAAACTCATTCATCCTATGAATGCCCCATGCCCCTTTTTTAAGAGAAGAAAGGACTTGAGCCCCTCCCACGTCCCCTATCTCTGTCTCAAAAGGGATCATCTCGCCTCTCTTCACTTTCTCCGCCATGTCGAGGATGTCAAGCCGATCAGTCCTGTAACAGTGGGTCAATTCAATTAGAGCCTCCTTTCTGAAGCGCCGTACATAATCACAAAGATCGGCAAAAATAGTGCCTGCCTCTACAGGTGGCAATTGATGAGGATCTCCTACCAGAAGGAGCCTCGTTGATGTGGGAAGGGCCTTTAAAAGATAGCTCCACATTGCTGCATCAATCATCGAAGCTTCATCCACAATCAAAAGATCGACAGGAAGGTAGGGAATCTTTTCCATAAAATCTCTTGAACGTTTCACCCCCAAAGCAGCATGCAAGGTTTGACCCCCTAGCCGAGCAGCAGCCTTACCCGTAGGCGCTGCCACGACAACTCTCATTTCCTTTGGTAACCTTTCTATCAACTGACGAATCGTGTAACTTTTCCCCGTCCCAGGCCCCCCAACAAGAAACATGACAGGCTGCAATAAGATGTCAAGCGGCTTGACATCTGCGTCCCACAACCTCATCAGGTTTTCTACAATAGATTCTTCAAAAAAGTAATTTCGTTTTAAATAAAGGCGCCCCTCTTCAGAAACAACGGGCCAAGAAGAAGGAACCTCTCCTTCATAAGGAATATAAAGATGGCCTAACTGAGAAGCTTCCATCAATTCTTTGAGAACCTCTCCCTGATCAAAAAGCTGAGCAAAAATTTCAGCAAAGGTCATAAACAGCCCCTCCTCTCAAAAAGAAATAGTAAATTCCTCCCCATTCAAGAGATGACCCCTCTAAATGACGCATAAGAGCTTCCCTATAAAGGCTTGCCTGCAAAAAATAATCTCCTTGATCCATCGCCTCTTTTAAGTGGAACTGATCATACGCCTGAAGTACATTTGTCTTCCAATCGACGAGATATAATTTCCCCTCTCTTTCAAACACGAGATCCATAAATCCTTTTAAAAAATGGATTCCTTGGGGATATAAAAACTCAATTTCAGGATACATACAGTCAGGACTTATTTCAGAAAGACAAAAGCCATTTAAGGGAATGGAAAACGCTTTTTGAATCATCTGAAAAACTTCTTCTTCCCACGGAGCAAGAGCTCCTTTTCGCAAAAGAGATCTCACCCTTTCTTCATGAAGGGGAGCATAAAGTCTCTCTCGAATCATTTTCTCCAAAAGGGAGTGGATTTGCGTTCCTATTTCAGCACCTCCAGGAAGACCTTCTTCAAGGGGGACATGAGGGTGATACGCAGGCTTTGAAAGCGCTGTAAAAGAAAAAACTTCTCTTAGATCAAAAGAAGGCTCTTTAAAGGTTTTAAAATCATAGACTCCCTCTTCATCCTGAGTGGAAGTCGCAAAATCATAGTTCATTAAATCAACCGCAGGGAATTCTGGCAAAGAACCATATAACTCCATTGGAGAAGAAAGGCCACTCAATCCTCTTTTTTTGCCAACTTCTTGAAAAAAAGGAACATAAACCCTTTTTTTTGCGCGGGTCAGAGCAACATACAATTGTCTTAATTTTTCCTCTTGATCATCTTCCTGTGATGTCCTACATCCCACCCCAAGAGCCATCACAAGGTCAAATTCAAGCCCCTTGCTTTTGTGAATGGTCATGATCTGTACTGCTTCTAAATCTTGAATTGCCGTTCTCTCTGTCTCCTCATCGACTTTAAATCTACTCTCAATCACTTGCATCGCATCACTATAAATATCGAGATCTTTAGCAAGTTTTTGAAAAATCGTTTCCCCATCTAAATTCCAATGTAAAAAAGCTTCTATCCAACGGTCTAACCCTTTTTCTTCATAAATTTTTGCAAGTAAAAAAAAGGGCTCCCCGTATTCTTTCAATTCATGACAATTCCATCCCATAATCGGATGAGCAAAAACTTTTTTAGCAAGGGCCCTATTAAAAGGGGCTTTCGTCGCCTCTAACGCATGGTGCAAAAACAGGGACGCCTCACTTTCAATAAGCTTACCCCCTCCACTAGAAGCTGTGGGGATCTTTTTCCCATTTAAATAACGTCTCAGTCTTTCGAGTTGAAATCGATCTCTTACTAAAATTGCCCATGATCCAAAAGAAAATTCTCCCTTTAAAATTTCATCTGCAATAAAGGGAAAAAGATATTTTTCCTCCATCTCTTTTGTTGGCCAAGATCTACTCCGTCCCATTTTTGCTGAAGCAGAAAACAGGACAAGTGGCCCTAATCCATCTTTAAAAGAGGTATTTTCGACCCCCTCTCTCGCTTTGACTGGGGCAAAATTCATAGAAGAAAAAAAGCGATTTAAAGCTTCTACAAGCTGCGGCTCTGATCGAAAATTGGTATCGAGATACTGTTCCCTCCCAAGGGCCTCCCTAGCCTCAAAATAGACATCAAGATCTGCATTTCTAAAACCATAAATGGATTGCTTCTCATCCCCTACCAAATAAAAAGCATCTACTGCATTCAAAAAAAGGGTGGAAAAAATCGTCCATTGAATCCGATCAGTATCTTGAAATTCATCGATAATCACAGCCCGATACTTATCCCGCATCCGTTGAACAAAAAGGGGATCCTGTACCGCCTGCTCCATTTCGAGAAGTAAATCATGAGGAGTGGGGATCTTAATCTCCTTTGCAATCAACTTCATTGTATTCACCGGATCTTTGATAAGGGCGATCAGCTCCTCTTGATCTTCAACCTCTTCGGGAGAAAGCCCCTGTTTCTCACAAAATTCAAGAAAAGAAATGGCCTCTTCTTGATTCCCAAGAAGCCTTTTAATTCCTTCAGCAATTTTTTGAAAATCCCCATTATATCTTTGAAATAGGGCTTTCAGCTGCCCCTTGCCAAATTTAGGCCAAGTCACTTTAGTTCGAAAATAATCTTGGATAACCTGCACAGGATCCCTTTCCTCGAGATCAAATGTCGTTTTTTCTTCAAGGGCCTGCAAACAAAATCCATGTATCGTATGGATCGAAGCTCCATCTAAACAAGAAAAGTGAGCCCCTATCCTTTGAATAAGCTCCCTAGTCGCTTTTTGAGTAAACGTGACTACAAGAATTTCTTCCACTTTAAGACCACGTTCAATCAATTTGAGATAAATATGCTCAATGGCAAATGTTTTACCTGTTCCCGCAGAGGCGCGAAGAAAATGATTCCCCATCACGTCCAAATCAGGATCTAAACAATTAAACCGTTCCACTAAATCCATTCCCTTAAAGGAGCTAATACAGTCTCCCAGGTATCCATCATCATGGGCACCGAATAATTCTTCTTATTTTTAAATACAAGCTCGACATAAGGATCAGTAAACCCTCCGGAAGCTACGGCAGATTCAATCTCTTTCCCTACCTTTTCCTGATCTCCCATTAAAAAAGGCTCCGCCCAGTTGGGATGAAGAGGAGACATATTTTCCTTAGCAAAAGAATAGTAGGTCACCAACCATTCAAGGGCTTGGTCCGAGTTTTTTATCCACTCCCCTTCCCCTAAAGCAGTCATGAGGACATTTTGAGCAAAGTGCTTGATAGAATCCTCGCTGTTTTCTTCAAACTCAAATACTCCCTCAAAAACAACCCCTCGAACCCTGAGAGAAGGGAACACAACTCTGTCTGGAAGCTCTATTTTTTTTTGGCAGTAAGGATTTAGTTCGATTTTGCGAATGAATCCTTCTTCAACCCCTGTGCAAGCAATCTCTTTATACAAACCATGAGGAAGGACCGCCTCATTCAATTGGTTTCTTTTCATTTTATATTTATCAAGATGAGAGAGAGTAAATTCCCCTCCTGTCACCTGTTTCTCTTCTAGGTAAAGCTTAAGTTGTTCGTGACAATAGAACTTCAAAGGATGTTTCATCAGTCTAATCAAAGAAGGTACAGGAATACGAGAAACCTCCCCCTGTTTTAATCCGCCCCCTTTTAAAAATTCAGGAATGAAAGGAACGGCTTCTTTTTTCCCATAGTAGGAAGAGGCAGCCTGGGCTGTTTGCTCCGAGACAAGGTGATGAATATAGCTTTTATGAAAAGCAAAAGGGGGATGTACTTTGGGCTGAATATCTAAAGAGCGCATGAGGAGTTCTAATACTGGGGAAGGGGTCTCAACATAAGTCATGATCCATTTTTCTCGTACAGACCCTAGCAATTCAAGCAAAGCGTGTCGATCTTCATCATTGACCGTTGGAGCAAATTCCCCTTTGATCTCAGAAAGGGACCTTGCGACCTCTACCCGTGGAAATTCCCCCTGATTCATCCCCATCATAATCACGATCGGATAAGGAGCTACACTTCCCAACTTTAAAGAAGAAAAGTGGACCGCTTCTTTTTGATGCATGCCATAAGACCCATTTTTTCTTTTTAAGAATTTCATAAAATGGCGCTTAACACTCTCTAGAGGAAACGTAATCCCTTCTAAATCCCCTATTCCCTCAAAATCAGGGTAAAACTCTTTAAAATAACGGGTCCATTCTCCAAGGGTCATTTCCCCTTTTTCTCTCTTGAGCTTCTGAAGAAATTCCCAAAATTCGGCTAAAAGTTCTACTTTAGAAAATTCTACTACCGAATTCTCGGCAACCGAGCGGATCAATTTTTGAAGCGCCTCCTCCCAAGTTCCCCTTCCCCCTTCCTCAAGAAGCTGGGGGCCAAGGAGTTCTTTCCGATGCGCTTCATTTAATCCCCACCTGACACCCTCTTCTTCAACCCATTCCTTTATTCCTAGAAACCTAGAAGGCAGCAGAGCAAAAACACTTTCTACATCCCATCTACGGTCATCGAGTTCTAGCATATCAATGAGGGGGTGATGCCCTTCTAAATCTGTCATCGAATAGGGTATTTTTGAACCAAAAATAAGATGAATGAAAGGGGCATAAAGATGGATATCTGGAGCAAAAATAGCAATATCACTCGGTTTATACTTCGCAAGCAAAGGAACTATCTCAGCATAGATAATTTCTACCTCCCTTTGCCTTGAAGTGGCCTGATGAACCTCTCCCCCTCCTTTCGCCTCCAACACATCATCAAGAAGATCCCTTTGCAATAAAGTTAATCCTTCTTCTTCATACAGCTCAATTAAATCAGCCTCTTCAAATACTTTAAATTTTTCCCGACTCACCCTTCCTAAATTCGCAAGAAGGGGGTGGTGCCCTTCAAGATATTGCCCATCTCCCATCCTCCCCTTTTCCCATTCAGAATAAAGGTCTGCCATGAACATCCTGCAAGGAGATAGCTCATAAAAATAAACCTCACACACCTCTGCTAATCTTGAAAAAAATCGATGATATACTTGAGGCATAAAGGGAATAGCAAATAAATGAATTTCTGCTCCACGAGCTGGCTTGACATCTACCTCATCTAGCTTAAGGGGGATATCCCATCCTTCAAAAGCTTGATCAAATAAGGTCTGTTGCCGGCCCCCTTTTTCTTTCCATTCTGAAAGTTTCTCCCCTCCATATTTTGCATAATGCAAAAAATCCCTACTCAAAAGATCAGCCATTTTTTGTCCCTTCTTCCGTTCCATCGCTTCTTCTTTGACAAGAAGATTCTCAAGCTTTAAAGAAAGAAGAGAGGAAGTGGGAATATTGAGATGGGCAAAATGGCGAATAGCACTACCAAGCTCTAGAGCTTGGATCCCCGCAACTACCGAACGGTTCTT
>JAGOSM010000091.1 GCA_018062315.1 Simkaniaceae bacterium
AAAACTACCCCCAGAAGTACGTACTTTTTTACAAGAGATCCATCTGAAAGTTTTCGATGCATATTTAGGGAATATAGGTTATGCAAATAAGCTCGCTTGTCTCTTTGTTGAAAATCAGTCTATTTTTGATTATATCCACGAAAGATTGCAAAGTGGCCTTGAACTTGATCCTGAGGCTGTAAAAAGCCTAAATTTAGAGAGACGGGCTATCTCAGATGTTTCTCTAACCCTTTTACAAATGTTCTTTGTCCGAATAGCTAAAGAACCCGATCCCGAAAAAGTTGAGCAACTCCTTCTATCTCTACCCATTAACATCAAGACAGAATTTTTTAACAAAGCTAAAATCTATTGGAAAGACTGCCTTGCAGCGCATTTCTCCTGCTTTCTAGAGTTTGTCCCAACTCAAGAAAAGCGCCTTGCATTCGGTTTCGAATTAGTCTCCTTAAAGGGGGCCTATCTTAAGCATCTACATCAATTTCATTTAGATGAGCCAACAAGAATCCAACTGTTAGTTAAGTTATATAATAACCCTTATGGAAATAAGGAATTCATCGATTATCTTTCTTTCTTTGATATCAGCGATACTAAGTTTCTACTAAAGATCATTACAGATCTATCTTTTGGATACCAGGCAAGAGCACTCAAATCGGCAAAAATTACTGATTCAGCTCTGATTTATCCAATGATTCAAACTCTTTTATGCAAAAATGAGGATCTTTTTTTCCGCCTTATCGATGATTATCCTATAGACAAAAAGACCCTTGATGCATGGAAAATGGCCGCAATCAAATGTTCAAAAAACCCAGGCATCTTGGAATATCTATTTAAAGAAGGAGAGCTCATCTACCCCGAGTCCTTCCTTATAGAAATCCTCAATGACCATCTTGCCCAAACGAGAGATGAACTACTAGATAGGACCCCTTCCATTCTATCCTCTATAGAATCTTCCCTAGGACAGGAGAAAAAAGTCCCCCTTATGTCTTTAGTTTGGAAGGAAACAGAGGCCCTTGTGTTTGCTTTCTGTGCAAAAAAAAGAGTCCAGTATCTTAGACAAGTATCTTATGCTTCGTCATTGATCCCCTTTGTCAGCGCATATGGCGATGTGGAAACTTTTACCGCCTTTTTCACCAAAGACAACGAGTTTTTATTACACCTTACCCAGAGCTGGAGGCTCCTAGATCAAAAAACCTATTTAGCCTCCCTGCAACGGGGCATGGAATTATTCAGCTTGGGATATCAGAACAAGGTCCCCCCATACGTATTTGAACACCTCCTTCCTGCAATAGCTAACCACGACAGTGCTATGTGTTTGCGATTCATCTTTGACACGTGGCAAAAAAACGAGTTTATTTCCCTTTTAAACTGCCTGCAGTATACCCATCCTGACATAGAAAGTGGCTTATCGGTAGAAGATATGGTAACCGCAATGAAACCTCATTTAAAGACTATTTCAGCTGAGCTATGGAGTCATCTTAAAACATGGAACGATATCTCCAATCTAGAGACCCGCTATGCAGCTTTTAGGATAGGAAAGAGCCTTATCCAAATAGAGGGCATGCATATTCCCGAAGAAATTTTACGCTATGTTGTTCCAGCCATTGCCAAATGTAGGAATAAGGATCTTGCTATTGATTTCACAAGCAGAATTCAATTCCTTATTCGCCAACCTAAGGAACTCAACACTTATCAAACTCTTATCTCCGGTTCTGCAGGAGAGCCCCCGCTCGCTCATTGCATTCTCCCTATGCTTCTTCTAAGTAAATCTCGCGACACAACCACTGTGCTAGAAATCAAAAAACTCTTTCACCCCTTAAGACGGGCGATGAGAGATGTCGACACAGGACTCTCTCAGGCCATCCAAATGGCCGCACTGAATTTTATAAAGCTACCATGGACGGATGATATTCAGTATCTGAAACGTGCGCTTGAACTGAACTCTATACAACAAATTAAAACAGCTTTATCCCATCTTCAATTTTTAAATACCTATGACAAGATGGATCAACTGAACGCAAGTTGGGATTTGGAT
Organism: Simkaniaceae bacterium; assembly: GCA_018062315.1. GTDB lineage: Bacteria > Chlamydiota > Chlamydiia > Chlamydiales > Simkaniaceae > JAGOSM01. The sequence goes on from JAGOSM010000091.1 coordinate 2,030, forward strand.
CTTTTGACAGCTCTAGTACGTGAGACCTGGAGAGAAGTATTTGGCATTGATCCCGCAGCCATTGACAATTTTGATGAACGCTTCGCTACATTTTTTAATTCTCCTCGTATGGCAGGAAAACTCGAAATGTATGCCACTAAACAAGAGGATTCTCTAAAACCTTTGATCGGAGAGTTTATTCATTCTGCATTAACAGAGACTTTTGATCTGCGCCGTTATGACACTACCCATAGCCCTCACCTTCAAAAACTCCAAGAGGAGCACCCTGAAATCTACCGGAAGTGGCAAGAAATAACGGTTCCGATTCCTCTAATAAAACAAAGAGAGGCACATAGAGTAACAGAAGATTTTGTCAGAGTGGTCTTCCTAAATGCAGCAGAGCACCACCACCTTGGAGACTATCGAATTCAAGAAACTCTTGAAGCCTGCGGAGATAACTTGATTGAACAACTCATCTTTCAACTCATGCATGAACCCCCTCATTTCCAAAAAATTCAAGCCTTGATAGACGCATTAACAGCTCTTCCCATCCCCCCTGAACTGTTAAATGATGTGAAAGGATTACGTGCTGCAATGCAACCTCAACGAGATGTGAAAGACCTCCAAGTCCTGATTACAGACGATCCCAGAGATATGTTCCTTTGCGGAACTGAGGTTCCTGGTAGTTGCCAACGTGTAGATGGTGATCCGAGATATAGTCAATGTCTTCTCTCGTATGTGCTAGATGGAAAAAACAAACTCATCGCGATTAAAGATTCCGAAGAAAAAATCGTAGCTCGCCGCATTTTTCGCCTTCTTTTTGATGAAAAAGGGAACCCAGCTCTTTTCTTAGAAAAACACTATGGAAGAAGTGAAGCGGTGATACAACAAGCTATCCTGGATCAAGCAGTTGCATGCGCAGCCTCTCTCCATCTCCCTCTTTACATTCAAGAATCTTTAGAAGATGGCTTGCCAAGCTCCACAACGCTGAACTCCTTAGGTTCCTCTGCCCCCACAGAATATGTCGATGCAGTAAGAGGGGTAACTAACGGAGTTTACAGCCTAGAAACCACAATGCGTCTTTTAACACAACCCATTGACCATGATCTAGCCACTCTACATCAAGCTCTTTCTGTACGAAACAGTATCCCTTATACCCAAGCAATCCACGATGCAGCCTACTGCATGAACGAAAAACTCTCATCAGATAAATGGGGGAACGCCTGCCGTGCCTACATAGCACAAACGGGAGATTCTTTTTCCTATAATGGGAAAGAGCCCGTTGGACGTATTACTCAACCAAAGCAACTCTT
>JAGOSM010000092.1 GCA_018062315.1 Simkaniaceae bacterium
CTGTTGTCTTTATCCGGGCTGAAGTAACTCCTCAATTTGAACAATTTGGCTATTCAGACGAAAATGATCTGTTCAATGAAGAATTTTTCAATCGCTTTTTTGGAACTCCTCGAAGAGGGGGAGGAAGAGGCCGCTCTTCTGTTCAAGTGAGTCAAGGATCTGGCTTTATTGTCAGTGAAGATGGATATGTCGTAACCAACTATCATGTCGTACGAGATGCGACGAAAATTACTATTTGCATGTCGAATGGAGGAGAAAGAGAACTCCCCGCTACTCTTGTAGGCGGAGATCCCTCGACTGATGTTGCCCTTTTAAAAATTGATGAACGAAGCGGCATCAAATACCCCTTTATTACATTTGGTAACTCAGCAGAGCTTGAAGTGGGGGAATGGGTTGTTGCTATCGGAAGTCCCTTTCAACTTGAAGCAACCGTCACAGTAGGCGTCGTGAGCGCTAAAGGAAGACAAAATCTTCAGATCACCGATCTCGAAGATTTTATTCAAACAGATGCAGCCATTAATCCAGGTAATTCTGGAGGCCCCCTCATCAACCTCGATGGAGAAGTGATCGGTATCAATACAGCAATCATATCCCCTTCTGGTGCTTATATTGGAATTGGATTTGCCGTCCCCTCTCAGATTGCAAGTGCTATCATGAGCCAAGTGATGAAAACGGGAGTTGTTAGCCGCGGCTACCTAGGAGTCTCCATCCAAGCTATCGATAAAGATCTACAGGAAGCCTTTGATCTTAAAAATGGAGATGGGGCCCTTATCGCAGAGGTAGTTAAAGACTCTCCTGCAGAAAAAGCGGGACTGAAATCAGGAGATGTCATTGAATCCCTCGACGGAAAACCGATTAAATCGGCAGCGCAACTCCAAAATAACATCATGCTCATGGAACCCGGTTCCCAAATTCTCCTTGGAGTCAATCGCAAAGGGCAAAAAATAAAAGTCGCTGTCACTTTAGGCAATCACAGTAAACAATACACTCAAGAGAGCTCTGTCGCTGACAAACTCGGATTTACTGTAGACAACCTCACTCCCGAGATGTCTCAACGCTTTAAATTATCTCCTAATGACCAGGGAGTTATTATTTCTGAAGTCCAACCCAATTCAATTGCAGCAAAAGCAGGGCTAAGACCAGGTTATGTGATCATGGCGGTCAACCACAGTAAAGTGACCTCCATCACTGAATTTAATAATGCTCTAACCAGTGTAGGCGATAGTAAACGGGTTCTTCTCCTTGTAAAATCAGGAGATAGAGTGAGGTTTTTCTCATTAAAAAATTAATATAGTCTCTCTTCAAGAAGAGCCCGCAGCTTCCCTTACCTCATCAATCAGCTCCATCCTAGAACTATAATATTTAATTTTATTGATAACCCATTCCTTTGTTACATTCAGCCCCACCTCAGCAAGACTTGATCGTATTTTTTCTGTTATCCTAGCTTTATCTGCAACGGTGCTAGTTCCTAGACGCTCTTCGCACCCATCAGCAAACACCTGCATCTGCCGTCTTGTCATGGGACATCCTGTCGGAGTTTTGATCTCTAATTTATAAGAAGAAGGTACCCGAATAGGACTTCTATTAAGCCACACTTCCAACTCTTTATCAGAATGCTCTAAGACGTGTTGTCTCTGACTCTGTATTCTGGCTGCAGAAATAATAAGCCCAAATTCTTCTTCCATCATCTTTTGAAGTTTTGCCATATTCTCCCCCCGTTTCCCTTCAACATCTTTCTCTCGACAGATTTCAAGAAATCTCTCTTTGATACGCCTATCCCAGGATGTAGAATGATGTGGATGATTATAAACCCTCTTTGTTTCCTCTGGAGGCCGTTGTCGTTTTCGAGGGGGTTCCTCTAAAAGAGGAGCTGGGAATATAACCTCTATCCTATCCCTAAAGTCATTGATTTTTTCTATTGAAGAACAATACGTTTTCCGTTTAGCGAAAAGCCATGAAGCAGTAACCTCCAATCCCTCTTTAGCAAGATCTACTTGCAGTGCAGAAGTAACCTTGCGCTGCGTCCCTAGTCCTTCTTTATGTTTTTCCAACCACTCTTCACACCCATTAGCAAATATTTCCATTTGATGTTTGGTCGAAAAAATCTCACTAGGATCCACTAATTTTTTATATATTCTCTTTACACTCTGACGACTGATAAACCCATCTAGCTGCTCTGCTGTAAGACCCTGAATATACTTTCTATGTTTATGCACCAGATTAGCCTGTAGCTTCATATGAAATTCTTTCTCGATTGTCTTTATAATAAGGGCACTATTTTCTCCCCGCTTTTCATCTGCTATTCGTAACTGACAGAGCTCCACAAACTTCTTTTTTATGACAGGATCCCAAGTAGCCATCCTTTGTGGATCATTAAGACTCCCCTGTTTTATACCCGCTCCTGCGAGTAGAGGGGGATTCTCTACTCTAACATCCTCATTCCATGGGGATACGTGCCCCAAAGGGGCATCAAATATCCCTTCTGGCAAGAAGGGAAGACCATCCTCTAATATACCCCATTCAGCATCTGATAGTGTTCGTAAACCGTCCATAAAACCTTCTATTATATTAGACTTACCTTTTCCTTTTCCGAGAGCCCTCCATTGTCTCTGGAAAGGAACTCTGGATTTGCTCTCTAAACTTTGCTATTTTTTCTACTGAAGAACAAAATTTTCTCCGACGACTCATAACCCATTCGCTAGAGACAATCAGTTGTTCCTTAGCAAGATCCTCTACTAGAGCAGTCATCTCCATGTAAGCTCCTTTGACCCCCGCTTGACGTTGTATTACCCATTCATTGCACCGATAAGCAAATATTTCCATCTGAGATTTAGTTAAGGTAGATCCATCAGGAGCAGTTATTGCTCCTTGTATTATAAAAGATTTCTCAAGAAAAGACTCTAACATGCCTTGCCCTTCTCTTTTCTTTATATAATTTCTAAATCGACAAACATGATGAGTATCCAACGTCATCTGAAATTCTGTTTGCATTTTTTCAATAATCAAAGTTTTATGAGCTCCCCGTACTTCATCCCCTCTCCTTAAATCACACAACTCTTTAAACCTGTACTTGATTTTAGAGTCCCACGTAGAAATTTTCGTTGGATCATTTGCAAAAGGTTCCCCTGCCCTATCATCCAAACATCCCCGTTCCCACCATAAAATATCCTCAATCGACGGTAATGTTATGTCCATAAAACCTCTTCTTAATATATAGATTGAATTAAGATATCAGGTTTAGCTTTTTTTTAAAGAAAAAAACGAGGGGTGTTCCTTGATTAGGTCAAAAGCTTCGTCTGAAAGATCCACTTCTCC
>JAGOSM010000042.1 GCA_018062315.1 Simkaniaceae bacterium
CGACTTTCCCGTAGCTCCTACGATATTTTTGGTTGCTTTACCAAAAATAGAGGGCCAATTGGAGGTCACTCCTCTGACATTCCAGTATGTTTCATATTGACCTGCTTTAACCCCTTCTGTGCCAGAGTCTCCACTTGTTCCAAAGGGGATTTGAGCGGTAATATTACTAAACAGATTGCGTGTTGGAATGGATCCGCGATGATCTATCGATAAGGAGGCTTTTCCTACATTCGATGAATTTTTACAGACATTCAGATGCGAGTTATAAACAGAAAGTCCGTGTCCGAAGGTGGATTTAAAGGCAATATTTTGAGCTAGATTATCAAATGAGACATGAAAAAAAAGACCAAAATGGCCACTTAGAGTCTGGGGAGATGCATTGGATTCTAAAATAATATCATCAACGGTATTATTGTAACATCCTCTTAAGATAATGGCATTATCGCTGTTTTTAATTCTGAGTCTTCGGATAAAGCTATTACGGGTGTATTGAAATAAAATGCCGTTATATCCAGGTTCTGGAGCAACGTAACGAGATCTTGCAAAGGCAACAGTGAGATCTTCAATACCACACTCTTCTGAACTCATTTTGGCTGGAAGGATATTTGAGGTCCAACTGGTTTTAATTTCAAAAGGAAGAGGCCGATCAATCGTGACTTGATTTCCAGAAATAGAGGTGACTCTGAAACCGAAGTTAGCTTGGATGGGAACAGGGGACATCGTAAAAGAGGTTAAATCACCTTCTAAAAGGTAGGTGGGAAGTGTTTTATTGTGAGAATCTGATGAGAACATCGAGATAAGGTAATCTTTCCCAACTTGTAGTGCAGCCCCCTTAGACACGGTAAGAGAGGTGCTTCCTTGAGCGGCAGCGGCTGTCACTTTTCCAATAACGGACTGAGGAAATACCGCTTTTTTATCATCTCTAGCCCCCAAAAAAATAACTCCGCCATAGGCATGGTACAATCCGAAGATAGATCCTGGATATGGAGTGTTTGTCCCTGGGAACATCTGCTCAAGAGATTTTTTGAAGAGGAGGGTAGTAAGGTCTCTTCCTGCACCTCTAAGGACCGTGCCACTTTGACCAATAATGCGCAATTGTTGATTGATCACATAGGTTCCTGGAGGGATAAAAATGACCTTGCCAGGGGAAGCATCTATGGCTCTTTGAAAAGCAGCTCCATCATCTGTAATTCCATTGCCTACAGCTCCGAAAGCAGTGACATCTGCTTCAGCAATGCGATCTGGGATAGGGGCTTCTCCTCGATGATAACCGGCATAAGAGAAGTCAGGGAGGCGCTTTCCTACTTTCCAGGCTTCTCCATGAAAACCCCAAAGAGCAGAAGGGGATGCATCGACGGGATTTGAAAAACATAGGGAAAAAGAGGAGAAAAAACTGGCAAAGACATAAATTTTATTCATAGAACACAGACTAAGGGGTGGGCCTAATTTTGTCTAGAGCAAGGTTAAGCTTTAAAACATTGACCCTTGGTTCTCCAAGTAGGCCCCAGCTGGCCCCTTGTTTAGATTGCTCTACAAGAAATTTAATTTGTCTTTCGGATACGTAACGCGCGGCTGCAATGCGGGGAATTTGTAACAGGGCATTGGCGATAGTAATATGGGGGTCGAGACCACTTCCAGAGCTTGTTACACTATCAGCAGGAATGGGTGCATTGGGAGCAAGTTTATTTTCTGTGCGATACTGAAGAGAGCGGAGGTGGAGGGCGTCGATCAATTTTTGTGAGGTTGGTCCGAGATTACTTCCAGAGGAATTAGCAGCATCGTATCCCTTATCTCCTGCAGAGGAAGGACGAGGGTGAAAGTACTCAGGTTTTGTAAAATTTTGCGCGATAAGTTCTGACCCGATGATGTTTCCGTGCGAGTCAAAAACTAGGCTTCCCCCTGCTTCTTGACGAAAGAAAATTTGTCCTATCCCAAACATGAACAGAGGGTAAATGATGCCAAAGAGAAGGGTAAAAAACAGAAGAGTAAGAAAAGATGTTCTTAGTGTTGTCATAGACCTCCTAGATTAGCAATGGCTAGATCGATTAATTTGATGCCAATGAAGGGGAGGATAATGCCTCCCAGTCCGTAAATGATTAAGTTGCGACGTAGAATGACAATCGCTTTGGCTGGGATCATTTTTACTCCACGGAAAGCGAGGGGAATAAGAGCTGGGATGATTAATGCATTGAAAATAACAGCACTCAAGACGGCGCTTTCAGGGGTTCTGAGATTCATTAAATTAAGGGGACCGATTAAAGGGAAAAAAGGGATGAGGATAGCCGGGATAATCGCAAAATATTTAGCAACATCGTTTGCCACAGAAAAAGTGGTGAGAGCTCCCCTTGTCATCAACATCTGCTTCCCAATTTCAATGATTTCGAAGAGTTTAGTTGGGTGGGAGTCGAGGTCAATCATATTTCCTGCTTCTTTTGCTGCCTGAGTTCCAGAATTCATGGCAACCCCTACATCAGCATGAGCAAGTGCTGGAGCATCATTGACTCCATCTCCTGTCATGGCAACAAGGTATCCCTCTTTTTGCATTTGTTTTACAGTTTCTAATTTTTGTTGCGGGGATACTCCAGCGAGAAAATCATCAACGCCAGCTTCTCTTGCAATAAAAGCTGCTGTAATCGGATTGTCTCCTGTCATCATGACAGTACGAATCCCCATATGACGGAAGCGAGTGAAAAGTTCAGATAACCCGTGTTTAATCACATCTTTCAGTAAAATAACTCCCAGGACTTGCTTCTGGTTACAAACGATAAGGGGAGTTCCTCCCTGTTCTGCGTAATGTGTTGCCGCTTTTTCTACTTCATAGGGAAGAGGATGTCCCATAAGTTTTTCTACTGCATCGCTTGAGCCTTTGCGGAATTGCTCATCTAATAAATTAGCTCCACTCATCCGAGTTTGTGCTGTAAAGGGGATAAACTCGAGATCAGGGGATGCTTTGGGCAGATTGGCTTCATAGTGTTTTTTAAGATACTCAATAATACTGCGTCCCTCATCTGTTTGATCATGGAGGGAGGAAAGATAGGCAGCTTTGACAAAATCAGGTGTAGAGACATCAGAAGCCAAAGTGACATGGGCAGCACATCGATGCCCGATGGTAATGGTTCCCGTTTTGTCAATGAGGATGAGATTGATATCACCAGCTGCTTCTACGGCTTGACCGCTCATAGAAAGAACTCGACTTTTCATAAGGCGGTTGATTCCTGCAATGCCAATAGCACTGAGCAATCCAGCAATGGTGGTTGGAATAAGACAAATCAGCAGAGCAACGAGCATAGTAACAGAAAATTCAATCTGAAAATAGAGGCCAAATACCTTCATCGCCATGACAACAACGAGAAAAATGAAGGTCAAACCAGATAAAAGAATAGTTAGGGCAATTTCATTAGGTGATTTTTTCCGTTTGGCGCTTTCAATCAAATCGATCATTTGATCGAGGAAGGAGTGTCCTGCATCAGATGAAATTTTAATGAGGAGCTGATCGGATAAAAGCTTGGTGCCCCCTGTAACGGAGCTATGATCTGTTCCAGCTGCGCGGATCACAGGAGCTGATTCTCCCGTAATTGCAGATTCATCGATAGATGCCATTCCTTCGATGATCTCCCCATCTCCTGGAATGATTTCTCCTGCATTAACCTGAACAATATCCCCTTTTTTTAAATCATCTCCATTCACCTGGCGGAAAGAGCCATCTTTTTGTTTTAAACGGGCAAACGTTTCGACACGTCCTTTGCGAAGAGACTCTGCTTGAGCTTGGTTTCTCATTTCTGCAAAAGATTCAGCAAAATTAGCAAAAAGGACAGTCAGCCAGAGCCAAATGGAAACTTGGATATAGAACATGGGGTGTTCTGAAGGGATAAAAAGGCAATCTAATGTGGTGATAAACGCCCCAATTTCTGTGATAAACATGACGGGGTTGTGCAGAAGGGCGAAGGGATTGAGTTTTTTTAAAGACCGAAAAAAAACAGAGATCATGAGAATAATTTTCCTTTTAACATAAAAAATTGCTCAATGATAGGTCCCATCGTGAGAGCAGGCAAAAAGGTGAGGGCTCCAATCAACAGAATCACCCCTATCAGCAGTGAAATAAAGACAAAACTTGAAATGGGAAAAGAAGCACTGTTTTGTGGATGAACTTTTTTTGTGATAAGAGACCCTGCAAGGGCCATCACAGGAGCAATGACAAGAAAACGGCCAAAAAACATCGCGGCTGCAAGGGTTAGATTGTAAGGAAGTGTATTTGCAGAAAGGCCGGCAAAGGCACTCCCATTATTGGCAGTTCCCGAGCTGAAGGCATAGAGCATTTCACTAAAGCCGTGGGGGCCGCTATTTCCAAGTCCTGCAAGGCCCCATGTACTAAAACAGCTCCATGCAGTGAATCCATGCACGAGTAATACAAAAGGTAGGGTGGCAAGGACAGTCATTTTGACATCAAACGCTTCGATTTTTTTTCCTAAATATTCGGGGGTACGACCAATGATCAATCCCGAGATAAAAATGGTGAGGAAAACAAAGATCAGGATGCTATAGAGACCAGCTCCCACTCCGCCAAAAATCACCTCACTGAGTTCCATATTGAGAAGGGGGATCAAACCTCCAATGGGGGTTAAAGAATCGTGAACGCAGTTGACAGCTCCACATGAGATGACAGTGGTGACACAGGCATAAAGGGAGGAAGCAAAAATGCCAAAGCGGGTTTCTTTTCCTTCCCAATTTCCTCCTGTTAGACCAAGGGAGGCAAAGGAGGGGTTTCCTGTGATTTCAGCATGGGCAGTGATGAGAACCCCTGCAATGAAAACAAGGCCGAGGGCTGTAATGATGCACCAGGCGTGTTTGGTGTTTTTAATTGCACGACCAAAATAATAAATTTGAGAAGAGGGAATGAGGAAAATCAAAATTAACTGAAGTAGATTGGCAAGGGGGGTGGGGTTTTCATAGGGATGAGCAGAATTGGCATTTGTATAGCCCCCTCCGTTTGTCCCTAGAAGTTTAATGGCTTGTTGTGAAGCAATCGGACCTTGAACAAGAGTTTGGGGTCTTCCTTCTATTGTTTTAGCTTGGACATAACTTTTGAAATTTTGAGGTACCCCTTCTGAAATAAAAAGAGTGGCAGCGAGAATCGAAAGGAGGAGGAGGAGGTAGAGGTTGATTCTGACCAAATCAGCCCAAAAGTTGCCGATCGTTTTTCCTGTTTTTCTAGCAATTCCCCTTACAAGAGCTGCTGCAACGGCAAGACCTACCGCTGCCGATACAAAGTTTTGTACAGTTAAAGCTGTCATTTGAGAAAAATAGGACATGGTGGATTCACCGCCATAGCTTTGCCAGTCGGTATTTGTCATAAAGCTAAAAGCGACATTGAGATTTAAATGCCAAGAGGGGGCGGTAAAGTTTTCTGGATTGAGTGGTAGGTAGTATTGGCATGCTAATAAAAGGGAGGTGAATACAAGAGAAATAAAACTAAATCCTCCAATAGAAACGAGGTATTCCTTCCATGTTTGCTCTTTGAGGGGAGAGATATTGCATAGACGATAAACGAAATGTTCTACTGGTTTTAAAATGGGATCGAAAAGGGTCCGCTTTTTTGGATCCAGAACTCTTTCAATGTACAGTCCAAAAGGTTTAGTGAGAAAAAGGATAATCAAAATAAAGAGGATAAAGTGTAGCCAATCAGTCCATCCCATAGTTTAAAAACGCTCCGGCCAAATTATAGTGGTGAGAAGGTATCCCAAAAGGAGGGTGGATAACCCTAGTAATGTAATTTGAAACATGACTTAGTCGTAGTCAAATTTTTTTTTGGTGTCAATGGGAAATAATCTGATATTCAGGAGGCAGCAGATCTCTCATCATGACCTCGTTATTATAAGGGGGCGCAAACCAGGGAGTGGGAGCGATGACTATCTTATTTGGAGCGGTGGAAAGCCAAGAGGCCCACCATCCGAAACTGGAGTTTGAAATGATAAACGATTTACATAGAACAAGAGTGTAAAACTCTTCTATGTAATCATTTTCATTTAAATAAATAAGATTTGGTTTAAGTCCTTCAGTGCATTCTTTGGCAAAGGAGTTGTTATTGGAAGAAATCAAAAAAATGGCATCATCTGGAAAACGGGAAAAGGCTTTTTCGTAGTAGTTCCTTTTTACTGTAGGATGGTATGCCTCAGTTGGCATTTCTTTTCTGTAATCTCGAATCTGAACTCCTACAACAAGGGCTGAAGAGGAGAGAAAAGGATACTTTGCTAAAATGAGTTCATTGAGTTCCGGCGGTGCAGCAAAGAGATCTAAGATTTCTTTTCTCCGATGCTTGAAATATTTTTCTGATTGGAGCCAACCATAGAGCTTAATTTTCGATGCATAGGGGATTTTAGAGTAATTAAAGCTCGGTTCTTTCCAATGTAAGTTAGGAGGGGAGGGAAGTTCATAGTGGTCAATTTTATTGAGAAAGAGTCTTGTTGCATTCAGGGGAATATTGAGATTTTTTTTATGTACAAGATCGGGAACTGTCAAAGGAAGTTGATGATCAAGGGAATAGGTATAGGCAGCTGCAATACGGAAGAGTTGATTCCCAAATTGTCCATCTAATTCTACAGAGACATATCCTTGAGCTCCTAATTTTATTATGCTTATTAAAAGAGTGCATAATAAAAATAGCGATTTCATTTTAAAAGCTCTTCCATATATGCATTAAAAATACGGGTCTTATTATCATGGAAAGCTTGAGTTTTCTTATCCCAGTTTGTTCCGCTACGATAATGAAAAAAGGTTCCTTCGATAAAAAATTCTACATTTTCTAATCCTGAATGAACGAAATCGATTTGTCGCTCACTTAAGCCAATTTCTCGGAGGAGGTTCCGATTATGAGGACAGGGATAGTTTTCTCTACGTTTTAGACATTCAGGACATGAAAAATTGGAAGAGTGAAAACTTGGAAAATAGCGAACTTGAATTTCTGGATGTTGAGATAAATAATAGTAGGTATAACCACCTGCATCAACGGGAACGCCTTGAATCTTTCCACAGTTAAAGTTAATGCTTTGTCTATCAGGCAGCTTCGACATATCAAGGAAAGCAATGCCAATCCAAATGTAGGGGATTCTAATCCCCCGGTTTTCATAGGCTTGAGGGACTCCTCCTATTTCATACCCTTCTAAAAATTGTTTAATGCTAAATTCTTTGACTAAGAACATATCAGAATCAAGAATAGCTACGATGCCTTCGTGCGCAAATCCCATTGTATCGAGCGCATATTGGACAACATTGGAGTTTCTTACAGAAGGGGTCTGGAAATTATCTCCAGGTAGCCGCTTTAAGTAAGGTTTAGTGTGAATGGATTGGGGAATATTAATGCATTGAATGCCCAATCTCTGACAGGTATCCATAATGGCTTGACGCATGTGAGGTTGAGGAGAGTCATTAAAAACAACAAATTCATAATCGTCTTTCAGAAATTTTTTTAAAGTTTGGTCCTGTAACTCAATGAAATCAGGTCTGTTGTAGGCCGAAGTGATGACTAACACTTTTTCTGAAAATGCTAGGTTGTGCGATAGAACAAGTAACAGGAAGATATAGGATTTTATTCTCATATGGCCTCCTGTGCAGATGGATCTGAATTTAGTGGAGCATCCTCTAGTCTCAGATAGGGTTCAGATTGTCGAATATAACGATCTAACATGTTTTGCAAATCAGCATTTACCTTATTATCATTAATTGGATTTAATATATTATATACATAGTTAAGTGCTGAGATAAATGCGTGCCTTTCTCCTGCCATTTCAATCATGGGGTACATCATTGCCATATCCCATGTCATCGCAAAAAATTCGCCGTTATAGAGTAGGTCTTCTAGTTTTATTTTTTTAAAGAGCCAGGAGTAGAACGTGCGCAAATGAGAAGGGCATTTAAATTGTCTAAAAGCATTGTTTTTTACGATATGAGGGGGGACTGGCTCGCACCAAGTGGCAGCGTTTCCTGGATAGGTAATTAACCGTCCGTGGGTAAGCCAAACTGTTCGTGAATTATATACTTTATTGAGTTGATTTAAGACGTTGTAATTGTATAGCCAATCGTCTCCATCTAAAGTAACGATAATTTCATTATCTTTACAGCTATGGATCGCTCGGTAAAGATTGGCAAGAGCGCCAGCTCGGTTGACGTTATTGACTACAGTAAGAAAGGAGTTAGATTGGTTAACGAGATTTTTAAATTTTTCTGTAGCAGATTCAATATCTTTTGCATCGGAATCATCGAAAGAAATGGTTTGGACTGTTTTTTTGGATTTAGAACACTCGGTGAGAATATTGTCGAGGATCTGGACTGTTCTATCTTGAGACTGGTCATTGATATAGATGATTCTAAAATTTTTATACTTCTGATTAATAGCTGATTCCAGGTTTTTTTGGATCCATCTTTCATTGTTATATGAAGGAATCACAATGACAAAAGATTTTGTCTTACTTTCGTGAGACGCAAGGAGAGGAAGAATAACTAGGAGGGTAGATAAAATAAGTTTTTTCATTAATTGGGTGAGCGAAAAGCTGCATGATTTTTATCTAATGCAAGCAGTTTTCTTTGGTAATCGAGTTTTTGACTTTCTGGATAACAGTAAGAGGGACTAAGAATCACTGTAGGCGGGTGGTCTATGCAATAGCGGTTCCAATGACTCTCATCATGCCAAATGGCAATCATGCTTTGTTGGAGGTCAAGTTGGATTCTACGAGTTGTTTCAGAGATGATGTGTAGAAATGACTCTCTTGTTCCCCCAAAAAAAGCTCCCGCATAGTAATGGGTTCCCTCCGTGTCTTTAACATAGGCTTGCGATTGAGGATTTGTTTCGTAGGTTCCCCGTTGATTCATAAATCCTGGATGTCTTGTGGCTACCCGCGTTCCTAAAATTTCACGACCTACCACATCAACAAATAACATGTCAGCATCGATGGCAAAAAGATAGTCCTCTTGTTGAAATCGCTCTTGATGACGGGCATAGATGTCATTGCGCATGAGGGTGTCTAAGGGCCACCCTAATCTTTTTTGATAAATAGAAACGATATCATTACCTTCTGGGATAACTCCATCTGCAAAAACGTAATAGGTTACTTGTTCTCCAGGGCAGAAATAGGTTCTTGCAGAGTTGATTAAACGGGGAATAAATTGATCATACTTCCCCGTTGCAACAATAAGAAGCCCTATTTTAGCTGCATGAAGAGGGAAAGATATTGAAGTGAAAACGATAAGTAGTAATAGGGAAAATCGGGAGTACAACTCAGTCTCTTTGGGTTTTTTCTTTTGAAGAGACGATAAGAAAAAATTGATATTTCCATCAAGGTTTTTCTTGTCTGAAAACAGATAGGGAGTATAATTATTTCCCAATGTGGAAGTGGCATAAGAGTCATCTCGTTATTGGAGCATTTCTTTCCGTTGTTCTTTGCATCACGGCTGTTGTTTTAATTAAACGACAGCGCCATTTTACTCATTTTTTAAAGCCTATCGAATTGACAACTCTTTCAACGGGACTCCCTTTCATCGATTGTATCTATGTGATTAATTTGGATGAAAGACCTGAAAGGTGGTCTTATGCTAAGCGTTGTTTTGATGAGCAAGGTCTTTCTGTGAATCGCTTTAGTGCGATCAATGGGTGGAAAATTCCTTTAAAGAAAAGGAAGAAACTCATGGAGCCTGCCGTTCCCCTTTTGTCAGGAGGGGCCCTTGGTTGTCTTTTGTCTCATCTTTCGATCTACCAAGATGCTGTGAAAAGGGGATTTCGTACCGTCTGGGTCTGTGAGGATGATATTGAGTTTAAGGAGAAGGCAGAGGTCATTAGTTCTTTAGTTCAACAATTAAATCAGATCGACCCAGAATGGGATTTGTTATACACTGATTACTCCGAAAGGGAGCTAGAACTTCATCCCACTCGTCCCGGACAGGTGTTGTATCGAGGGGAGAAAGAAGTTGTCAGTGATGATCTGATGAGAATTTATGGTAGGTATAACACCCACTCCCTTCTTTTTTCCGAAAGGGGACTTAAAAAAATTATGAGTTATTTTGCGGCTCTTTCTTTGAGTACCCCTATTGATGTGGATCTTCATTACGTACCGGGGATTAGGGAATACTCTCTGCGTCGGGATGTCGTCACTTCGATTAACGATTCTTCAGTTCTTGCTGTAGATGGAAGTTCAGATACCCAGGTTGTCAGTCCATTGAATTCATCTTCCCGGTGATTTTTAAGGGTTTCTACAGTATACTCTCCTAAAAAACGGAGATAATAGATGTCAATTCAGAGTCTTGATCTTGTGTGGATTGTAGTTAAGGATCTTAAAGAAGCAGTGCAGTTTTACACAGAGGTTGTAGGGATGGAGCTCAAAGAGCTTCATGAAGGGTATGGTTGGGCAGAGCTTTCAGGTCATACTGGAGGAGCCCGCTTAGGAATTGCACAGGAAAATGAAAAAGATAGCGTTCGTGCAGGTCAAAATGGGGTTGTTACCCTATCGGTTAAAGACCTTCTTTTAGCTAAGGCTGATTTGGAGAAAAAAGGGGCTTTAATGGTGGGAGATGTGATGGAAGTGCCCGGTATGGTCAAACTCCAAATGGTTCAAGATACCTCAGGAAATCATTTTCAGCTTGTTCAGGTACTCAGTTAAAATAATGAATGCCATAGGCCATACTTTTTATGAGGCGATCGAGTCCTTTCGAGACTTTGTGCATCACAAAATTGAAGAGCTGGCCCGAAAAATCATTCAGAGTTCTTTCTATATGGGGTTTCGCGTTTTACCTTCCAAGGTAATTTTAGAGTGAAATCGGATTTTAAGAGAGGATTACCATGCGACGCCGCTTGCGAATACCACCATTGATGCTCAGTATCTTAGGTCAAGCTCAGCTCATCGAACAGGCAACATCGTGGTCATCTGTTTGAATACAACCTATCAGGATCATCATCCCAATCATTATCTCCCTTTTTTAGAAAATGGAGCCGATGTGGTGATATGGAATCCAACCGAAGTGACTCCAAGAAAGTACAAAGGAGATCTCCTCAAATTGCTTCGAGTCTTAAAAAGAGATCATCCTCAGGCAGAGATCGCCCTTAAAACCTACTGTGCCAATAGTGACCCGGCTATTGGAGCAGCAGCAGACGTGGGATTTCCTGTGCACCTCATTGTAGATAGGGGGCATGGCAATGCATACAAACTCGCCAGATCCCTCACGTTCTTTGCAGGGCTACGCCTAGTGCGCCGAATCTTGCGTAAGGAGTACGATTGTAGGGGAATTGAAAAAATCGAAAGGGTCAGGGGAAAAATTCTCTTTTTGACCCCAAGAGGAGGGGATCAGATGATGGATGTGCGGCAGGGGAATTTGACAAGGGACCTCGCAGCTCGTATTGGAGCTACACCTTGCTTTATTCCTGGAGATCATTGGTCTAAATGGGGAGTTTCAGCGTATCGGCAGGCTTTTACATTTTTGAAATCAGTGGGTGTCATTTCCGAGGAACGATTAGATGAAAAAGCATATCCAGATCCCTTGCCTCCCTCTTTTTTTAAAGGGAAATGCCTTCCTTGTCTTATTCACTCAAGTTGCTAGCGGTATCAGGCCTGACACCATGGGCTATTGTCCATAGGGAGGAGGGGTATATAATTGCGTATCAAGTGAGTATGCAGGACAGTTATAACCCGAGGAATTCAATGTTGAGACTAAAGTATTCATAGCATTACTAAGGCGCGCATAGCTACCAGAATCGAGAAAAATAGCTCCTGCTGAAGGGTTGCTAACGATTTCTCCAACGAGATTACTGATCTCATTACAGGCACTCTGGACGGCAGGAGAAGGACACAGGCAGGGTAAGACAGTAATCATCCCACATGCTCTTTCAGCAGCATATGAGGGAGGATATCCGTAGGGAAAATTTGTTGTGGCTGGATAAATTTGTGGGCCAGCCTCTCCAGACTTTGTTGAACTCCAGGCGTTCATGCTATTCATAAACATTGTAAGTGATATATTTAAACCAGCAGTAAACTCAACGGGAGTAAGGATCGTAGTTGGTTCATCTACAATAGTGTATATTGACTCTAAGCCTGCATAAGCATTTGTAAAAGCAGCCAGTCTCACTGCTCCATCATTGGGATCCTGATCCGAGGGATCTTGCAATTCACATCCGAGTGCGGTTCCTAAATTGGTTTGTATTGTACTAATGAGTCCTGCTATTTGAGGATCATTAATCTCCTCTAAAATAGGAGAAATGACAGCGAAACTTCCACTCAATGTAGAAGCCATAGGTACCCCCCCCCCCCCCCTGCAAATAAGGGTTTCTTCGCCTGGGTTTAAACAGCCATTAAATGAATTGAAGAGAAGTTTAAAAGGCGGGGTTGATAAATGGGTCGGAAA
>JAGOSM010000093.1 GCA_018062315.1 Simkaniaceae bacterium
CTGTAGTGAAAGACATGTCATCCCTCCCTTTGTTAGGAAAGAGAATTTTAGAGGAAAGGAGAAATATTTTAAAGCAAAGATGTAAATAAATGATCTGCTAGTGCTATTAGGGAGTCGGTCTGGGTGAGTTGGTAGAGAGATTGATAAGAGCGCAGATGGGTCACTTTCATGAGAATGTCCCATTCCTCTTCTTTATAAGGATCGAAAGGGGATGAACTAAGAACCCCTTCATGGTTAAGGAGTTTTAATTTAAAACTGGCAATAAGCAGAGAGGGATTAGGAGAGAGGGGAAGGTGATCTAGGTAAGAGATAAGAAGATCGTAAAGCAAAGGAGCTGGTTTTTCATCAAGTTGGGAATGGAGTAGGATTTGTAAAAGCTCTCCTGCTCCCTTAAGAAGGGGAAAGGTATTTCTTAAATGGAGTCTTGAATTGATGAGAGAAAAGTCTTTGATCGTATAGAAGGCTCCTCGAGACACCCCGAAGATAAACTCGGCTTCAGATAGGGGAGGCGGAGGAAGAGAGGTTCCCTTTTTTTGGTGCATGATAAAGGTAAGCTTTCCTTGTTCGCGAGTGTAGACTCGTAGAATTTTTTTAGTGTCTAGATAGTCGAATGAAGTTAAGACCACGCCTCTTACGTTTTCCATTTTCTGTAATTATAGAATTTGGTACGATTAACGCCAACGACTCTTAAGTGCACCAATAGCTCAATCGGATAGAGTACCTGGCTTCGGACCAGGTGGTTGGAGGTTCGAGCCCTTCTTGGTGCGATTGAAAAGAAAGGATGTGGAGACAAACATGGTTGAAAATTACAGGGTAGTAGTTGAAGGAAAACACCTTACAATTACAAACGCCATACGGGATTATGTCATGGAAAAATTGGCAAAAACCGAAAAACTCTCGGCCGATATTATTGATGTTGTCGTAAGGCTTGAAGTTCATAAGTTGCAACATGAATGTACGATTATTATGAGATCATCTCATGTGCATATTAAAATTCATTCATCCACAGAAGATCTCTACTCTGCAATCGACAGAGCTTTTGATAAGCTCAAATCTAAGTTAGTCCGTTGGAAAACAAAAATTCAGAATCACCACGCTAAAGGGGTGAGTGTCGTAGATATGGAGGTGCAAGTCTTAGAGCATCTCGCTCATCTCGATGAAGAAAGAGATCAGGATATTGTTGAAGAAAATAATGCTACTCTTGATAGAGGCGACCAGCGTCCTAAAATTGTGAAGAAAAAAACTCGACCTCTCAAGACATTGACTTTAGACGAAGCGTGGATGAAAATGGATTTGACAAACGACGCTTTTATGGTCTATCGCAGTGAAGAAGATCGTTCTATCAAGGTGATTTACCGGCGCCGTGATGGGGGTTATGGAGTTATTGCAACGCAATAACAATTCCCCCGAAGAGAGGGTTAGGGAGTCCTTTAGGCAGAAGTTAATTCTTGAGCTAGGGTACCCTTCCTCTCTTCTTATTTCTGAAAAAGAACTCTCGCTTCTTCCTCATCTCAAGGGCATAGAAGTCCCAAAAAGAAGACTAGACCTTCTTTGCTTAGAGAAAAAAACCATGAGACCCCTTCTTCTCGTAGAGTGTAAAGCCATTCCCTTAACGTCCCGAGCGTTAGATCAGGTCATTGGATATAATTTTTTTGTTCAAGCTCCTTACCTTACCTTAGTTAATCAGACAGAAATAGTAACCCTCTGGTATTCTGAGGGAAAATATTGTCGTTTGGAGAAAATTCCGTTTTATGCTGACATCGAATCTCAAACTTCTTGAAGCAAAAAATCCTTTGCTTGCTTTTAAGGTGGGGATGGAAGCTTTTCCCTTTGTAGAGACAGAAGTCACCTATGTGTATGGAGTGGGGGAAGTTCCTTTTGATGGACATCGCCTTATTTTTTTTGAAGATAATATGGAAAGACTGCACCGGTTTTTGCATTTAAAAACAGCGACTCGTCTTTTAGAAGATCCCCGCGTTCATTTCTTTACTACAGAGACAGAGTCGATAAAAAAAGCTCTTTGGGAAACGGCTCTTTTACCCTATCAAATCATTGATCTTAAGGGAGAGGGGTTTCTCTTATTTAAAGAAGAACTTGAGTTTCTAAGAGAAGGGATTTCCCTTTCTATCTGGGATGTGAAAGATCGGGGGAGGCGTGTGTTATCTAATATCATGCAGAACATGGAGCTGTCTTCTTTAGATGGTCTTGCCCTTAAGATGGAGAATATTCCAGCGATTATTTGTGGTGCTGGACCGTCTCTTCAAGAGGGGAGAGAGTGGGTGAGGGATCAGAAGGGAAAGGCTCTTATTTTAGCCTGCGGCTCAGCTATTGAACTCATTGAAGAGGCGGATGCAGGGGTTTGTCTTGATCCCATGCAGCCTCAAGAGGGGTATGAAAAACCTCTATTTTATCAAAATCGCATTCGGCATGAGTTTCTCAAAAAGGTGAAAGGGAAACGACTCAATATGGGTTATGGACATGCCCTTGGCGTAGAGTCTCTTTTTTTAGGAGAAGATAGGTTGTTTGATACGGGATGGAATGCAGGGAATTTTGGGGTGGCGATTGCCCATTCTCTCGGTTGTTTTCCAATTATCACAGTCGGCATTGATCATGAGGGAGGGTATGCCCCGGGTGTTGATCGAGAAAAAGGAAGCTTGGATTTTAAAATGGGACGAGCTTGGATGAAGGATCAGGGGGTGATTTCAAAAGAAGGAATTTCTTTTTCAGAAGAGGTGATTTTAAATTTTGAGGCTCCTCCCTTGAAGCTTCAGTTTTCACAAGAGGGGTGGAATCAAAGTTGGAATCGCTCTCTTTCCTTGGTCGAAGAATTTTTAAAAAATCCAAATCCTGTATGTGAAGTTGAATTAGAAGAAGAGGTAGTCTACCAATATCATCTCGCCCCTTTGTGGCTCATTTGGAAATATCTAACGGGCGATAGATGGTCTTTTTTTGCTCTTGTTTTGCAAGAGGGATTCTAGTATCTTGAAGGGTATGAAGATGTACTATCCCTCAGGGGAACTTTTATCAGAAGCAGCTTATGAGAATCAGGAGCTGCACGGAGTGCAATGTTTTTATAGTCGCACAGGGAAACTTCTTGCGGAAACGGCCTACGTGAGGGGAAAGAAAGAGGGAGAAGCGAGGCAGTATTATGAATCAGGACAGATTTATTCGGTTCAGCGGTATAAAGAAGGTCAACTCCATGGCAAGCAGGAATATTACTTTTCAAATGGGATTCCTAAATCCATGATGCATTATTTAGAGGGAGAACTTCATGGAGAAGTTGCCCTTTATCATCCGTCTGG
>JAGOSM010000009.1 GCA_018062315.1 Simkaniaceae bacterium
AAAAATCCTAAAGTCGAGTCTGTGCTCTCTAGTGAGCTTTTGCGAACGGGTGGTAGAAAATATTTCTTCCGATGCGTTATTTCTAAAGCTTATAGGTGCGCAAAAGGGTCTGCTTGAGTTGCTTCAACGCTTGGGGATGGTGATCCTGAGCGGCAGTCAGTTTTAAGGCGGATGCGAGATATTTCGAGGCGTCTTGATACTCATACCTTTGCATCGATAAGATGGCGAGATAATACTCAACTAATGGGTTATTAGGATCTATCGCATGGTATTTTAAAAGAGTCTCTTTTCCCTCACGCCCTCTACCTAATTGTAAATAGCAGATGGCTAGGTGAAAGAGACCGTCCCGAAATTTGGGAAATTTGATGGCAATTTTTTCCAAGACTTCTTTTTTTTCTTCAATAGAGCTGCGGTATTCATCGGTGTGTTGCCAAATCGCCTCGAGCCCTTTTGCATCAATATGTCCTTTGAGATAATCTTCGGGTCCTCTTTCGATTAAAATTCCCCCTTCAAAAGGAACCCCCTGAATTTCTTTAAGGAGAGCCTTCCCTTTTTTAGTATCACCGACAAAGAGGTAGTTATAACCGAGCAACATCTTGATGAGGGGGTCATCTGGAGCATAGCGGAGAGCTTTAAGATAAAGGTCTATTGCGCGGGGATAATCTTTTTTTTGCCATGCTACAGAAGCTTGATTAAAAAAAGAGTATCCAATCACTTCTTTGATACTTCTAGGAGGGAGGTATTTTGTTTGAATACCAAGATAGGCTTCGGTTGGCATTGCAATACCGCGCGCTGTGGTTTCAATATGTCTCCCCTCAGCACTCACAAAAATATGTCCAGGAGGAGTGTAGATATCGAGAGAGAGATCAAGCCGCTGAGCTAGACAGATATAGAGGATAGATACACCGAGGCAGACCCCTCGGTGACTATCGATCACAGAAGGGAGAAGGGTGTAGAGGTCAATATCTTTAATATGTTCTGAATGGGGAGGGAATCGAAATTGTCTGTCATAAAAAATGAGCTTGTTGATCGCTTCAACCTTATCAAGAGGCGTGGGATTTGTTGGAAGATGGGCTCTCACTTCAAGAGCCATAAGATCAAGGGCTGCTTCATATTGTCGGATCTCTTCACGGCTTAACTCATGCAGAAAAAGGCTTCTTGATAGGTCAATTTCATGAGGGGAAAGTTGATCGATTTCCTCAAGTGTCCATACGTGATGTCCCTTCAGCTTCCGGTTAGCTAAAGACAGGCTGAGAGTTTCAATCAGGCTAAGTTGCGATTCAGTGAGTTTTGGAGTTTGGCCAAACGGGGTGGCTGCAGCTAGATGGATCAGAGGAGAGACATCGAGTTTAGGGAGATCAAATGGAGAAATGGCAACCCCCTCAGGATTGAGAAGTAAAGAGGCTCTTTCTAGGGCGAGTTTCCCTTCAGAAGTCTCTTTGTAGAGATGGTAAAAAGCGAGGTGTTCGCTGATAGAATGGGGATCGAGACTAGAAAGGAGAGTCATAAGGGCTGTCCCTAAAATTAACATAAGTTACAGGATAACCTTTTTCATCTCATTTTTCAAATGGGGATGAGAGATGATTTCTTCAACGGAGGGGCGATACCGATAGGTCCAGTTAGTAGGAAGGACAAAACCGGGAAGATTAATCCGTTCATCATCGGGATTTGGCCATTTTAATTCAGGGAAGAGGGAGAGATATTCTTGCAGTAAATTGATGTGAAAAAGACTTGTTGAATGGTGGGCGTAGTGAAGCATAGTGCGTCTGTTCTCATGCGTAAGGGGCGTTTCATAACTGAGTCCCATTTGCCGAGCATAAAGAGAGGCCTCATCAGATTCTTCATCCCACCATTGCTCTAAAGTGGGGCTATCATGGGTAGAAAGAGTTGTGAGCGAAAGGGGATCATATTGATCATAGGGGGTGTAATAGGTATTCTCCTCATTTTTTTCCCACCTCAACACCCGAGTGCCGCAGATATGGAGATCTCGTAAGGCCTGCCTAATTTTATCAGAATAAAATCCCAAGTCTTCAGCAATAGGGACCATGGGAGAAGAGGTTAAAACCATTTCTAAAAGAGTTTTCCCTTGAGAAATCATGATCGCTTCATCATCTGGGATAAAATAGCCGGTAGCTGCCGGAGCCTCTTTTTCAATAGCCCAAATGCGGAAAAACCCGAGGACATGGTCGATACGAAAAAGATGGTAAAATGCAGATGAAAAATGGAGCCGATTTTTCCAAAAAGCAAAATGATCTTTTTCTAATACTTCCCATTTATAAATGGGAAATCCCCAATATTGTCCCATGGGGTTAAACGCATCAGGGGGAGCTCCTGCTGCCTTAGAACAGTCAAAATATTCAGGATGGTGCCATACATCAGCACTATCTGGACTAATTAAAATAGGGAGATCCCCTTTGAGAAAAACCCCTTTTTCTTCAGCATACTGTTTTACAAAAGAAAGTTGAGCATGAGCATGGTACTGGAGTTGCAAGTAAAATAACATTTCAGGCCAGTATTGAACGACGAGCTGATCAAATTCGGAATGGGAGAGGTTTTTACTTCTCCAGGTATTGAAATTTTGTCCGCCGTGTACATCTTTTAATACTTTAAATAAGGCATATGGTTTTAGGTATTCATGATGCTTGATAAAGTCATCAAGGGGCACTGGATTTTCTTGGACATAGGTATGTAGCCAATTTAACTTTTCCCTTAATACATGGGCATAATCGACCCATTTCTTAATGGGAAGTTGCGGTAGAGGATGGGTATTATTAGGTAGGGCATGGAGAGATAGGTAAACGGGATGCAGGGCTAGGGCGGTTTCTGAGTTGTAAGGACTTGGATCGGGACCAGAATCGTTTAGGGGAAGTAGTTGTAGACAATCCATTCCAATGTCACTCAGCCAATCAATCAGAGGGAGTAAATCGAGGTACTCCCCAATGCCGCATGAGTTTTTGGAATGAATGGCAGAGAGGGGGATGTTAATTCCGTGATGAGGTTTTTTTTTCATGATATCCCAAAGAGAGGTTCGGTGTTTCATGGTTTAATGCCAAGCGGCGAAGGATTGGGAACAATCACTTCAGCTGGGTGGGGAGATGTAGCTCCTGACTGAATGGCTTCATACCAAGCTGTACATTTTTCTATAAAGGAAGCGAGATATTCGGTAAGGGATTCTCCATTTAAATATTGAAAAAAAAGAAATTCATACAAAAAGAGGTGATTATTCCGTTCAATATAGGCGAAAATCCCTGGATTTGGAGGGGGGAGTGCATTCTCTTTAAGTGCTTCTTTAAGGACATTTTCCCGAAATTTCCCCGGGGGCACCTCACAAATCATACATCCAATAAGAAGCTTTTCTTGCCCCTGATCGGTTTTAAGCTGTATTGAAAAACAGTTATTGATCCGGATAGAACACGAATCATCGGGAGCCGCCTGAAAAGCAATGCCTGTAATGAAAGAGAACTCTTCAAGAAGTCGTGTAAACTGTGACATACGTTATTTCTTTTCCTTTTCCTCTTCTTCCTTGTCCTTTTCTTTTTCCTCTTCCTCCTCTTCTTCTAAAAGATCTTCAAGACTGCTGAGTCCATCTAAGATGGCAGAGAGCAAATCTTGCCTATGTCTTTCCGATTTAAAAAGGCGGGGCGAAATATTCCTCATCGCATCTCGATACTGAGTGTAGATGATGATCTGTGCTGCAAGGGCTCCAGAAATTCCCAAGGCTAGGGAGAGCTGAAGGACTTTGTCTCCTGAAGGATACCTCTCTTTTAAAAGACGCATGAGGAGTTTTGCTAAAAGTTCGAAAGTCAGGGAGGCGGGTAAAGTGAGGCCTTCCAGATCGAACTGACTAGTAATGAGACGCATCCGTTTTTGAAAGAAAGCATAGAGTCCTTCAAAAGCTTGCATGATGCGTGATTCAGTAAAGAGCCGTTCCAGTTCCTCTTTCGAGATAGAAGGCCCTTTTGATTTCATATCTGTTCCAAGGGAGTGGAGGATGAAATCGATGATTTTTTTAAGCTTTGCGTAAGGGTAGATGGCAGTGAGTTCTTCAAAAAGGACTTGAGGGTCCCGGGGATTGGCTACAATATCTCGATAAAGATCTCGGAGTGCAGTAGGAGACCCGAGCCCTTCTTTGGAAAATTCACGAGCTTGTTCTGCGATGTTTCTTCCTGCTCGAATATCCCTACCAAAAAGCTCATTGAAAACCGATTTCATCTCCTGAAATTTTTCAAGCATTTGAGGATTATTGCTATGACTTTCGACTAAGAAATCGATTGCTTCGTCAGCAAGAGAGGGATCTTTATAGGTTTCAGATAGCTTTCGCATCATTTCATCGAGAGAATCTTGGGGGTTCATCCTTGAAGAGAGGATGAGGAGAACTTTAGCCGAAAGTTCGGGGTTAGCAGATTCAAATTCGATGGCTACTTGTTCCTTTTCATCAGCCTGTTTTTTGGAGGAGGCTGAGGAGGAAGCTAAGGATTCAAATTTTTTCCCGAGAGATTCAAATTGCTTGGATATAGCCAGGGGATTGAAGACATCAAGTTCCATAAACTGATCAATATCAGCTTGTTGTGCATCTTGGCGCATTTCAATATTGGCGAGGCGTTGTTGCGCCCGCAGTTTTTGTTCTGCCAAGATGGCATGAGTGGTGTTGACCCCCGATACACGATCCATATCTTTACTATAGCGACGAACTTGTATCCGTCAAGACCGATTCTTGGTCATTTTTAGAATCAGTAGTATTAGAAGAAAAATTAGCTTCTCCGTAACCGTAAGCGTAACCGATTTATGACTCGCAAATACGATTCGGTTACGCATACGGGGGCGGTTACGGTTACGGAAATGGGAAGGCAGGGGCTCTAAGACAGTTGGACTCTACCGAGGGGTTGGATCCTAATTTCAGGAACAATCTCTTGGTAGGATACAACAGGCATATCGGGATATTCCCCTTCGATCAATTTACGGGTAAAGCGGCGTACATCAATTGCTGTGAGAAGCACAGGAGGTTGACCTCCTGATGGGGTAGGGGTGACTGTTGTTCTCATGGCATGGAGGATGAGTTGCACCGAGTCGGGGTCTAGTGCAAGGTAAGAGCCTGCTGAAGTTTGTTTAATAGCTCCCCGGATCATATCTTCAATCTCAGGGTCAAGGAGGTAAACCGAAAGGACAGTTTGTCCCTGCGAGTATTTATAGCTAATATACCTCTTTAATGAAGAGCGTACATATTCGGTGAGGAGGACGGTATCTTTTTCTGTCTGAGCCCATTCTGAGAGTGACTCAAGGACGCTGCGTAGATCTTTAATCGAAATTTGTTCTTGAACAAGCCGTTTTAAAATTTCTGTCAGCCTTTGCAAGGGGACGAGGCGGGTTACTTCTTTCACAAGATCGGGGAAGTTTTTCTCAACAAACTCGATAATTGCTCTTACTTCCTGAATCCCAATAAATTCTGCAGCATACTGTTTATAGAAGTAGGAGAGGTGGAGGATCATGACGTCGAGGGCTTTCCAAAATTTAATTCCTGCCTTTTGCATCACTTCGATATATTTTTCATCTACCCAAAGGGACGCCATTCCAATTTTGTTTTTTGAAGCAGTAAAAGGGAGGTTATAGCGGCGGAGGGTCTCTTCTGATTCATTCGTAAGGACCATATTTGAGAGGACTCTCCCCCTCATGAGGGGAACTTCATTGAGTAAAATGGAATATTCATCGGGGTCCAAGGTGGGGGAATCGGTGCGTACGTGGGCTCCAGGGAAACGGACCCCTAAATCTTGGTAAAGGGCGTGGCGCATTTTAGGGATCATCTGTTCGATAAAGGTAGAGCCCCCACGATCTTTGCGGATCATTTGAGAGAGATTTTTCCCTGTTTCTAGGATGACAGGAAGGGTAAGGGTATAATCATCTGCTCCTCCCTTAATCATGGAATGTCCTTCCACATCGGTGGCTAAAGCACCCCCTCCTCCTGAGGTTCCCGATATTCCTTTCCGTCCTTTGATATAAAAAGTAACGCTAATTGCGAGAATACCACAACCGAGGACGAGGAAGATCATTGTCGGGAATCCCTTCATAAAGCCGAGGGCTATGACGACGATGGCAGCAAGGATGAGCCCTTTAGGTTGAGTAAGGAGCTGTTGGCTAATATCTTTACCGAGATTAGCTCCTTCTTGGTCAGATGAAACCCGCGTCGTCACCATACCTGCAGTTAAAGAGACGAGAAGAGAGGGGATTTGAGAAACAAGTCCACCCCCGATAGAAAGAAGAGTATATGTTTTTGCCGCTTGAAGGCCTGACATATGGTGCATCATGACCCCAATGATCAATCCACCCACAATGTTGATGATGGCAATCACAATCCCGGCAATGACGTCCCCCTTGACGAACTTCATCGCACCGTCCATAGCTCCATACAGCTGGCTCTCTTTTTGTAGAGCAAGGCGTAGCTCTCTCGCTTTTGTAGAATCGATGACACCACTTCGCATATCAGCATCGATACTCATCTGCTTCCCTGGCATCGCATCGAGAGTAAAACGGGCAGCAACTTCGGCAACCCTTTCAGCTCCTTTAGTCACCACAATAAATTGAACGATGGTGATAATCAGGAAGATAACTCCCCCGACAACAAAGTTACCTCCCACCACAAAATTTCCAAAGGCGAGAATAATATCTCCTGCATTGGCATGAAGGAGAATCTGTCTTGTGGCGGAAATCTCAATTCCCAAACGGAAGAGGGTGGTGATCAAAAGTAAGGAGGGGAAAACAGAAAGGTGAACAGCCTTTTGAATATAAAGGGCCACCATCAAAAGGGAAATGGAGATCGTAAGGTTGACTGCGATCAAACTGTCAATAACAGGGGGAGGGACGGGAACCACGATCATCATAATAATGACAATCACAAAAAAAGCTAAAATGACATCACTCGACCTGTTGAGTGTGCGGGTAATAAATTCGCCAATGGCATGAGATGCGTTCATTTTAGGAACTCCAATGAGTGTTCTTCGCTAACGGTTTCAATTTGAGCAAGCCAGCGTAAAATTTCGGCAATTGCTTCATAGGTGTCTTCTGGCACATACTGGCTGATCTGTCCTTTTTCGTAAAGCTCTTGTGCAAGCTCGACATTTCTCATAATTGGTACAGAGTATTCTACAGCAAACTCGGTTATTTTTTCAGCAATAGCTCCTTTTCCCATCGTCACAATTTTTGGAGCAGGATCTGTTTCTTCGTGATATTCTAAGGCTACAGCAATATGAGCTGGATTGGTGACTACAACAGAAGCTCTTTTTACGGAGCGAGGGCCATCTTGGTAGGCAATTTCGTGGGCCACTTGGCGCCTTTTACTTTTGATTTCAGGATGTCCTTCAGAGTCTTTCATTTCCTGTTTGACTTCAAATTTTTCCATCTTCATTTCTTTCGCAAAATTTTTCTTTTGGAATACAAGGTCAAAGACCGCAATCACGAGAAAGAAAATGCCTACTCGAATGACAACTTTGGTTAAAAATTCAGAAAAAATAATGGCAGCCCCCATGATGGGCATCGCGGAGGTACTGATGATGGCGGGGAGACTACTGTAGACTACCGTATAAATTAAAACAAACGCGCCAATAATTTTAAACAATGACTTAATCAATTCCACAAAGGTTTTGATTTTGAACATGTTTTTAAGATTAGTGATTGGATTGAGTTTTTTAATATCGGGTTTCATCGATTCAAAGGAGAAAAGGGGTCCAACAATGAGGAAGTTGACGAGGACTCCGACGATCGTTGTAAAAATCATCACTGTAATGGATGAGGTGAAAATAGTCCTAATAGCCGCGCCAAAGAGCCCTGCGGCTCTTTCAGTTAGGGGAGTAGAGCTTGGGATGGAACGGAACATGGAAATAGCAAAGGCGCATAGCTCTTGAAAGAGGTAAGTCCCCGATGAAATAACAACCGCAACCGATACAATAAAGGTAAAGGCGGCGGGAAAATCTTTAGACTTGGCAACTTGCCCTTTTTTACGCGCATCGCGTAACTTTTTCGGGGTTGCCTTTTCGGTTTTTTCAGCCATAGTAACGCTTGAGCAATAAGGTAGAGCAAACAGCTCTCTTAAGTCAACTAGTTGTGGAAAAAGAGGATTACATCGCCATCTTTGACAATGTATTCTTTTCCTTCAGCCCGAGCTTTACCGGCTTCTTTGGCTCCAGTACGCCCTCCGTAAGTGACCATATCGTCGAAAGAAACGACCTCAGCTCGGATAAATCCCTTTTGGATATCAGAGTGGATCTCTCCTGCGGCGACAGGAGCTGTCGCACCGGCACGCACCGTCCAGGCTCTTGTTTCAATATCACCTGTGGTAATGTAGGTGATAAGCCCAAGGGTATAGAAGACTGTTTTGATGAGTCGATCTAGCCCAGTTTGTTCCATCCCCAGCTCTTTTAAGTAGAGGAGGGCATCGTCGGGAGAAAGGGAGGCAAGTTCTTCTTCAAGGCGAGCGCAAATTTGGAAGGTTTGACTTCCTTCATTTTTTGCAAATGATTCTACTTGTTTAACAAAAGGATTATTCCAATCCCCTTCAGCGACATTCATCACGTAGATAACGGGCTTTGCAGTGATAAAATTTAAACCTTTAAGAGATTCGGTGTCCTCTGTAGAGAGCAAAAGGGATCGTACGGGGAGTCCTTGATTGAGATGAGCAATCACTTTTTCCATCACCGACACAGTATGTTGGAGCTCTTTATTTGACTTCGCTTGTTTTCGTATTTTTTCAATGCTGTTTTCTGCCATCTGAAGGTCTGCAAGGACAAGCTCTAGATTGATAATGGTAATGTCGTTTAAGGGATCTACTTTTCCTGCAACGTGGATGATTTCAGGGTCATCAAAGCAACGCACCACATGGAGGATCGCATCTGTTTCTCGAATATTTGTGAGAAATTTATTCCCTAAACCTTCTCCCTGAGAAGCCCCTTGTACGAGGCCTGCAATATCCACAAAGGTGGTAGAGGCATAGATAATTTTTTTACTTTTTGAGAGCTGGGATAGGGTGCGTAAACGGGAATCATCGACGTCGACGACTCCTACGTTGGGATCGATAGTACAAAAGGGGTAGTTCGACGCACTTGCGGCTTGTTTTTTGATAAGTGCATTGAAAAGAGTAGATTTTCCAACATTGGGGAGACCGACGATACCACATGAAAGTTTAGACATAGGAGGCCATTATGCAATAAGGTAGGGTTTATAGTCAAAGAGAGGAGTTTCTAAAAGACGAGCATCGACACATTGATCGATACGAAAAGGGCCACTTTGAATCCGGTGTAGCTGAGTGAGATGGGCTCCACATCCGAGTTTTTGGCCAATATCGTGCGCAAGCGAGCGAATATAAGTTCCTTTAGAGCAGGCAACTTTAAGACGGAGGTAGGGGTAGTGATAACTTAAGAGGGTAATGTCCATCGTGACAGAAACAGGGGCTCTTTCAATCTCAATACCTTGCCGGGCAAGAAGATAAAGGCGCTTGCCTCCTATTTTTTTTGCAGAAAACATAGGGGGAATTTGTTCGGTTGTTCCCTGGAAGGTCGCGAGGACAGATTCAATATCTTCAGGAATAAGGGGAGAGGAAGTAGTGAGAGTACCGTCACAGTCGTAGCTGTCGGTGGTTTCTCCAAGTTTTAAGGTTGCTTCGTAAGCTTTGCTATGGTTGAGAAAATTGTCAGATTGTTTGGTATATTCTTTCCCAATTAGAAGAATCATCACTCCTGTTGCAAAGGGATCGAGAGTCCCTGCATGACCAATTTTACGAATGCCGCTCAAGCGGCGGAGTGTGGATACAAGAGAGAAGGAATGCTGCCCTTGTTTCTTATTGATTAGTAAGATGCCTTCGCCCATTTTCTTCTTCGTGAATTTTTTGTAGGGCCATCTCAATGCGCATATGTTTATCGACGGAGTTGTCAATTTTAAAGGTGAGTTCAGGAAAATGGCGCAATACCACTTTTTTCGAAGAGGTTACAGCAATAAATCCTGCAGCAGATTGGAGAGCCTGCTGCGCTTTAAGTTTTTCCTCATCTGTTCCGATGAGACTAAAGAACACTTTAGCGTAATGGAGATCTTTAGAAATATCCACTTGGGTAATAGTAAGTAATTCAGGGACATACGGATTTCTTACATCTTCTCTGATTACTTCTGTAATCACTTCTTTAAGAAGAGAATTTAACCGCTCAGTTCTTCGTGTCATGATAACTCGGGGGTAATATAGGTTACTTCATAAGAGCGGATGATATCTCCCGCTTCTACTTTTGTGAAGTCTTTGAGGAGGATTCCACACTCCATATCTTTTTTCACTTCTTTAACATCATCTTTTACCCGTTTTAAGGAGGCGATATTTCCAGCCCAGAGTTCTTCTCCATTTCTAAAGAGGCGGAAAAAATGTTCTCGTTTAATAGGTCCTGTTAATACCATGCATCCTGCAATCAGTCCCAAATGAGAAGATTTAAAGACCATGCGGACCTCAGCTTCTCCAATCTGAATCTCTTCTCGGACTTTATCGAGCTCTCCAATCATGAGATTTTTTACATCGTCAATGGCATGATAGATGATATTGTGGAGTTTAATGGTCACTTTTGTCTGTTTAATCAATCGATCTGCATGACTTTCTACTTGTGTATGGAAGCCAATAATAGCTGCATGGGAGGCTGCGGCAAATTCGATATCTGATTCGGAAATTTCTCCTACATCGGCAGAAATAATGTTGAGGGCCACTTTTGTCGATTGAATTTTCATCAAAGAAGATTTAAGTGCTTCGACAGACCCCTGCACGTCAGCGCGAATAATGAGATTGAGAACTTTTCTTTCAGTTCGTTCAGAATGCTTCTGTAGGAGGCTTTCTAGCCCCTCTCCTTTTTGTTTAAGAAGAGCTCGTTTTCTTCCTGAAGAACGTTCTTCGCATAATTTTCTTGCTTCTCGTTCATTTTCGACGACAATAAACTCACACCCTGCTTCTGGAAGTCCTGACAGTCCTGTAATACGTACTGGAGTGCCGGGAGGAGCCTCTGTTAGGGATTTGTTAAATTCATTATGCATCGTTTTGACTCTGCCATAAATTTGGTCAATAACAAGGGCATCTCCCATTTTCAAGGTTCCATT
The DNA here is from genome assembly GCA_018062315.1 of Simkaniaceae bacterium. Classification (GTDB taxonomy): domain Bacteria; phylum Chlamydiota; class Chlamydiia; order Chlamydiales; family Simkaniaceae; genus JAGOSM01. The sequence goes on from JAGOSM010000009.1 coordinate 11,104, forward strand.
TTGAATTAAAATGGTCGCTACGGAACCAAGCCCTTTATGAAGCTCAGATTCAATGACGGTTCCTCGAGCACGTCCTTTAGGATTCACTTTTAGTTCGAGCATTTCTGATTGGAGTAAAATAGATTCAAGGAGTTCAGTAATTCCTTGTCCTGTTTTAGCAGAAGTATTGGTGGTCAATACAGTTCCTCCCCAACATTCAGGGAGCAAGTTTTTGTCGGCGAGTTGTCGATATACTTCATCGGGGTTGAAATCGGGTTTATCAGCTTTATTGATTGCGACAACCATGGGGACATTAGCAGCAAGGGCGATTTTAATCGCTTCTGCTGTTTGAGGTTTCATTCCCTCATCTCCCGCAATGACGATGACGACAACATCTGTAATAGTGGCCCCTCGCTCTCTCATAACAGAGAAGGCTTCGTGACCTGGGGTGTCGATAATGGTTACTTCCCCGAGAGAAGTATGACACTTAAATGCTCCGATATGCTGAGTGATGGCTCCGGCCTCTCCCATAGCGACGTTGCTCTTACGAATAGCGTCGATGAGGGAGGTTTTGCCATGGTCGACATGCCCCATAAAGGTGACGATCGGAGGTCTTTCTGAGAGGTCGTCTGGGGAAACAGAGGCAATTTCTTCCGCAATCGATTTGTCGGTAATTTTAAGCCGTTCTTCTTCGCTTGTATCCACCGTAATCTGACATCCAAATTCTTCTCCAATGAGGGCTAAGAGGGTTTCATCTTCTAAGTAGTCATTAATAGTGAAGACAAGACCTTCCATGAAAAGTTTTTGGATGACTTGGGATGCCTTAAGCTTTAATTCATGACAGAGATCTTTAAGGGTGATAGGAAGTCTAACAAGGAGGGTTGTTGGCCGTACTGTTGTGGCAAGTTCTTTCTTTTGTTTGACTTTAAAAGGACGCCGTTTTCTCCAGCCCTTATCATCTTCTGTACGGAGTCCCTGTTTGTCTCTGACATCAAACGGTTTAAACGTTTCATATTTTTTAACAGGAGCTTTGACTTCAGGTTTCTTGGCCTTTTTAGCAGGATCTGATTCTTCTGCAGCTACAGGAGAAGGGGCAGGCTCTGCAACGGGAGTAGGTTCTACTACAGGGGGGATTTCTTTGACAGGAGGAAGTTCTTCTTTAACGGGAATCACTTCCTCTTTGACAACAACAGGGGTAGGGGGTACTTCAGCTTTAATATCTTCGGAGGCTTTCCTGCGAACAATGGTAGCTTTAGGTTTGTTTTTGTCCTCAGAAGACGCCTCTTTTGGAGAGGGATTAACATCAGGGGTAGAAGGTGTTCCTTTCCCCGGTTTAATGTTTAATGCCTCTGCTAACTGAGCATTTTTAATATTAAGCTTTAAGTTTTTTGCCAAAAGGTTAAATCCCCTGTTTTTTTCGAACGAGCTCTAAAATATTTTCTGCCATTTCTTTGCTGATAGCAGCTGCTTCAGCAATTTGTTTAGCCGTTGAGTTCAATAGTTTTCTCGGCGTATCCAATCCCGCTTCCATGAGGGAATCAAAAGCAAATTGATTAATTCCTTCTAATTGAAGAGGGAGGTCCAAAGTAGGATTATTCTCTTCAATCATCGCAAGTGAAGCATCCTTTACCTCGGATTGGTAATCGCTCATTTTTTTCACATGAAGCTCTTTTCCAATCATGCGGCCATTTAGGCGAGCATTCATCCCTTTTTTCCCGATCACGATAGGGTAGTCTTCATCTCCTACAACAATGGATACCGCTGTTTCATCTACATGGATCTTCTTGATCTCGATAGGAGCAAGCAGAGCTTGAAGAAGGGTTACGGGATCGTCGGAGTAAAGGACGATATCGATTTTTTCGTTATTCAGCTCTCGAATGATATTTTTAACTCGAGTGCCTCGTACCCCAACACAGGCTCCTAAAGGATCTACTTTAGGATCAGAGGAAACTACTGCAAGTTTAGTGCGGTAGCCAGCTTCACGTACAATTTTTTCAATACTCACCACTCCTTCTGCAAGTTCAGGAACTTCCTGCATAAAAAGAGCTTTTACCATTTCTGGGTGATTACGAGTTAAAACAACTTCTGCACCACCATTGTCAGTATCTCTTACTTCAAGGAGGAGAGCTTGAATACGATCTCCTACTTGATACCTTTCGGTTTGTGGATAAAAGCGCTCGGGAAGGATGGCTTCTACTTTGCCGAGGTCGACAATGAGAGTGCCCCCTCGCACATTTTTTTTCACTGTGCCAGAGACGATTTCATTTAATCGGTGTCGATACTCTTCATAGATGACATCCCGCTCTGCACTGCGCAATTTTTGTGCAATGACTTGTCTTGCAGTTTGAGCAGCAATTCGACCCAGTTCTGTGGGGTTAATTGGCACCTTAATCCAGTCTCCAATCTCACAATCGAGACCAAGCTCTTTAGCTTGGTCGATGGTGATTTCTTCTTCTGGAATGGTGACGAGATCGACGACTTCTTTTTCTGCAGCGACATCAATGTCTCCCGACTTGGGATCTACGGAGACATCGAGATTCCCTGCTCCTCCCATTCCTTTACGAATGGCAAGTAGAAGAGATTCTTCGATGGCTTTAATGATCGTCTCGCGCTTAATCCCTTTTTCCCGTTCTAAATACTCAAAAATGGCGACTAGGTCTTTATTCATTCATCCTCGCTCTTTGCGTTTGAGACAACGATATCATCTGGACTGTTTTTTGTGCGGTCACCGAGGTGCTCTTTAATAGAGAGGGAGATTTTTTTGTGCTCTGGATCAATTTTTGTTACAGAGGCCACAACTTTTTCTCCAACTGAAATGAGGTCTTCGATTTTCTCAAAGGCTCCGCTAGGAAGCTCATTGACGTGAACGAGTCCTTCAATTCCATTCTCAAGTTGAATAAACGCGCCGAAGGCAGTAATTTTGCTGACTACACCTTTTAGCTGAGTTCCAACTGGCATGGTTTTTTCGATAGATTCCCAGGGGTTTTCAGAAAGTTGTTTGACGCCCAAAGTGATCTTTTTGCTTTCTTTGTCTACAGAAAGGACCTGTGCTTCCACTCGGTCTCCTTTTTTGAGGACTTCAGAAGGATGAGACACTTTTTTGATCCAGCTTAGGTCAGAGATATGGATCAACCCATCTACACCAGGTGCAAGTTCAACAAAAGCTCCGTAGTTGGTGAGGTTGCGAATTTCGGCAGTTACTGTTTTCCCAACAGGAAAGTTGTAATCTACATCTTCCCAAGGATTTTTTTCAGTTTGTTTAATCCCTAAAGAAATTTTCCCTTCTTCTTTTTGAATAGAAAGAACAATCGCTTCTACCTCGTCCCCTTTTTTGACGATTTCATTGGGGTCAGTGATGTTTTTAACCCAGCTCATTTCAGAGACATGAATCAATCCTTCAATACCAGGTTCGATTTCAATGAAAGCTCCATAGGGAACCATGTTGACGATCTTACCTTTGACTCGAGTGCCAATAGGATAAGTTTCTTCTACAATTTCCCATGGATTGGGGTCTTTCTGTTTAAGACCAAGAGCAACACGCCCCTTGTCTTTGTCAATATGAAGGATAATCACTTCGATTTCATCCCCTAGCTTGACCATTTCAGAAGGGTGACGGATTCGTTTCCATGTCATGTCGGTAATGTGAAGAAGGCCATCTACTCCATCAAGATCAAGAAAAACTCCGAAATCGGTAATATTTTTTACAACTCCGATTCGGCGAGCTCCTTCTTGGATATGCTCAAGAATTTCTGCTTTTTTAGAAGAGCGTTCTTCTTCTAGAAGTTCTCTTCGAGAGACAACAATATTTTTTCGCTCAATGTTGATTTTGAGGATTTTAAAGTCATATTCTTCGTCGAGGAATTCGTCGATGTTTTTGATTCGTTTATTGTCAATTTGTGAGCCGGGGAGGAAGGCCTCCATTCCAATGTCAACCATGAGGCCACCTTTGACCTTGCGGATGATTTTTCCTCTGACAATAGATCCTTCTTTGCAATTAGAAATGATGTGTTCCCACTGGCGCTGTTTTCTTGCTTTTTCTCTTGAGAGAACGATTTGGCCATCATTACCTTCAGTTCTGTCGAGATAAACTTCGATTTCTTTTCCAAGGGTAAGGTCTGATTTGCTAAATTCGCTAGTTGGGATCAGTCCTTCTGATTTGAGACCCACGTCTACAACAACAATTTCTGGGTTGATTTCGACGATAATTCCTTTGAGGATTTCACCTACTTCCATCGAAGCGATAGAGCCCTCTCCGGCATCTCGTTCCTTGGCGTTGAGCAAAGCCGCAAACTGTTTCGCATCTTTTTCATCGTAATCGACATCATCGATGGTTTTGCTCTCGTTCCAATCATAAGTTTGTTGTTTAGACATGTTAAGGGTTTCTCCAAAATTGTTTTTTTTGATCATGAAAAGATGATATCAAAACAATCGTTATAACACAAGGTCTTAGACTCCTCCTTCTCCCTTTTTATCTCAGGGGAGATGCGGTTTTGCTTGATTCAAAAAATAAATTACCGTTAAACGTCCTAATACGATGCATCAGGTTCAAGAAGATCTTACGTTAGAAATTCTCCGCCATACTGAAGACAAGAGGGAGCAGGTGTTAACCCGTGTTGTAGATGGGAATCTCCTCATTTACTTGAGTGGAGAGGCTCGTCCATTTGTCGGTCGGTTTTTTTACGAGATGATTACGAATTGGTTTCTTGCGGGGAGAAGGCTCCGGATGTCTCTCTTTTTTTTAACTGAGCTGGAAGGAAAATGTCTTGCTAAGGTGATTCTTCAAGAAGGAGGGGTGTGCGATCACTTGGATCTATTCAGGCATGAGGTGTGTTTGGGTTTGAGATCATCCTATCATGCAACAAAAATTTTAGAGATGAAGGGGTTGTCTAGTCGGGAAAAGACAGTTTTAATTCAAGAAAGATTAACCGACTATCTTTATCGATTTCCCAATCAATTTGATTACGATTTATTGACTCTAATGCAAAAAATTTTTTCATCTGTACCGGAGAGTTTTATAGCGCCTAGGTCCCCTTCGTCTTTAGCGCGGATTTTAATTGCGATGTATGGACAAAATCAAAAAATTGATAGATGGATTGAAGATCGGGGTCATGAGAGGGAGGTCCTTTTAAAATGTTTTGAAGTGATCATTGAGCTTCCTTTTGGGAGGAAAAAGGCTTTGGCTCTTGTCGTGTCTTTAAATTACGTGAGAGAATATGAGGTGTGCGGGGCCCATCATCTTGAAGCTGCCGTTAAAACTCTGTGCCCTTTTGCAGAGGTGGTCGAAGGGAGTGGAGTGGAATATAGAGAGGGGGGGGTGCAGTCGATTTATATGGAGGTCGTGGGAATCAGTGATCAAAAGAATCTGATTAAAAAAGAGCTTCCTTTTTTACTTATCCAGCGGATTGAAAGACTCCAAAAACCCCTTTTTGCTCCCCGCAATGAAGAGGAAGTTTTGCGCAATTTGATTGTGTTATCAAAGCAGCTCAAGTATGTGAAAGATTATCCTCAAGTGATGATTTCTTTTGATCAGCAGGTGGACAGGGATCTTGTCTTTATTGTTTTAATTTCTAGAATTATTAACAAAAAAACGAATCCTATATCTTCTATTATTCCGAAATCAAATTTTATTTTAGATCGCTTTAAAAGCATGGGTATGGTGAGAAAGAAATATCCCAAGGAGGGGGCGATTTTGCGTTCTTCAGTCCCTATTACCCCTTTTCTAAGAGCCGATAGGTCTGTTGATCTTGTCAAGGCCCGTTCCTTTATTTTGGAACAACTTGAAGCTCTTTTTGGTGAGGTGCGCGATTTTAATGGGGGAATGATTGCTAAATCGAATGAAGCCTATTCTGCTGTCTTAGATATTCTAGGTGAGTATGCTTCAAGACATACCCTTTTGATAGAAAATATTTTTCATTCGACCACTCCAGCATTTATGAGAGCAGTCGTTCCTCCTGAGGTATTTAAAGCTCTTTTTTTAATGCTGTTAAAGCCTCCTCAGGGAGAAATGACCCATTGCATTCAAGAGGGGTATCTTTATGTGTTAGTGTATGATGCTTCTTACTGGCCTCTTGTCCATGAAACAGTCAAACAGCTCAATTTAGGGAGTGCAGAACTGCTGACCCTGAATTTGCCACAAGTTCTTGGGTTTGTTTCAACGCTATGCGATAGACAGTTGCTAAAAGCAATTCAATCGATTATCATAAAAAAATGACAAAAAATTGTGAAAGAACAATCAAGATATCTCCTTCGATTTTTGCCGCTGATTTTGCTAAATTGGGAGAGGAGGCGCGCCGCTTAGAGGCTGCTGATGCGATCCATGTAGATATTATGGATGGCCACTTTGTTCCGAATTTAAGTCTAAGTCCTGTAGCACTTGCTGCGATCAATCGTTCCACGAAGCAATTTCTAGATGTGCATATTATGGTGTATGATCCGTTTAGATATATTGAAGATCTGGTTAAAAGTGGAGCTGATCAGATCACATTTCATCTTGAATCTACGGAAGATGTCCAAGATACCATCGATTATATTCGAAAATGCAACGTGAAGGTGGGGCTTGCTATATGCCCTGAAACTTCGATTTCTCTCTGCATTAAATATTTAGATAAAATAGATACTTTGCTTTTGATGACGGTACATCCCGGTTTTGGAGGGCAAAAGTTTATTCCTGAAGTGCTGGAAAAAATTGCCTTTATCAAGAAACTTAAAGATGACATGCATCTGAAACTCGATATTCAGGTGGATGGAGGGATTGATGATAAAACAGCCCCTCTTTGTATAGAGGCTGGGGCGAATAATTTAGTATCGGGCACTTATCTTTTTAAGGGACATGGGGATATTAATCAGAAGATTAAGGCGCTTCGAGAGAAATGAAAAAAGTTGTTGTCGTCGGAGGAGGAACCGGGAATTACACGGTACTCAAATGTTTAAAGTCTCATGGGGTGGACCTTTCTGCTGTAGTTTCTATGGCCGACGACGGGGGATCTACAGGAATTCTTAGGGATGAGTTAGGGGTGCTTCCTCCTGGAGATGTAAGACAGTGTTTAGTTGCCCTTTCCGATTCTTCTGAAACGATGCGCTCTTTGATGAATTACCGCTTTGAACAGGGGGGATTAGGGGGGCATAGTTTTGGAAACCTCCTCCTTTCTGCCCTTGAAAAGGTGACGGGGAGTTTTGAGCATGCTGTAGAAGAGGTGGGTAAAATCTTGTTTATTCGGGGCAAGGTCATTCCTGTCACGACGCATAAGGTGCGTCTTAAAATGGTACTTAAAGATGATAGGTTACTAGAGGGGGAAAAAGAAATTTATCTCTCTAGGGATATTGAACGTGGGTATAAACACCTTTATCTCGATCCATTTCCAACTGCGAATCCCCATGCCATTCAAGCTATTGGAGAGGCTGATTTAATTGTCATTGGCCCAGGGGGGTTGCACACCTCTATCATCCCCAATCTCCTCGTATCAGGAATTAGTACTGCTCTGAAAGAGGCTAAAGGGAAGAAAGTTTTTATTGTCAATTTGATGAACCGACTGGGACAAACTGCAGGATATGGGACAAGTCATTATATTGAAGAAATGTCCCGTTTTATTGGAGAGGATATTTTTGATTACGTTTTTGTCAATAATCAATACCCTCCTGAGGAGTTAATGCAGAGGTATGCCGAGGAGGGAGAGCTTGTCTCTAATGATCTTCCCGATGATGAGAGAGTGGTGACAGCGCCTTTTCTTGGGCAACTTTCTGATAAAACAGAGGGGGATCGTCTGATTCATCGCAGTTTAATTCGGCATGATCCTGAAATTCTTAGCCATGAGTTGATGAACATTGTTAATTGTCTTTGATTTAGATGACACCCTTGTCGATACCTCCGCTTCAATCACCCCTTTTCTGCAAGAAAGGGCCCTGAAGAAGCTCGTAGAAGCGGGGTTGCAGCTCCCTTGTTTTGATGAGGGGCTGGCCATGCTCCGTTCCATTGATGCGACCGCCTCTTCAGGAAAAAATGCAGTTAAGGAATTTTTAGAACTTCAAGATGGTCTTCACTATCTAGATCTCGCTCTTCATACGATATATGAAGCCCCCCAATTTGAGCGCCCTATTCAACCTGTAGACTATGCATTAGATCTTTTAAGACAGCTTGTCAAGGATCATACTCTTGGGATCGTGACAGCAGGGTATCCTTCCATACAAAGGGAAAAAATAGCCCTTTCTGGCATTAACCCTTCTTATTTTAGTTTTATCGAGTGTTGCCCTGAGGGATATAAAAAGCCTACCTATCAAAAAATGATGAAATCTCTTGGCATTGATCCAAGAGATGTGGCAGTATGTGGGGATCGAATTTCTGTTGATCTTGCTCCAGCTAAAGAGCTTGGATGGAAGACAATCCATTTTCGCTATGGGAGAGGCTTAGGTAGGACTGGATTAAAAAGTGATGTGGACTATACCATATTAAGGCTAGAGGAAATACCCAAATTGATAAGACAAATCGAGAATAATCTATGATTTCTGCAAACCAAATTACCCCAGGTATGACGATCTCCATTCGGGGGGAGATCTATCGTGTTGAATCGGCCGTCAAAGTGACGGTTGCCAAAGGGGTCCCCTTTATTAAAGCGAAACTTAAAAATCTCATTTCAGATGAGCTTGTTGAAAAAAGTTTCAAGTTAGATCAAGAGCTAGATGAAGTCGCTTTGAAAGAAAAGCGCCTTGAATTTCTCTACCCTGAGGGAAAAGATTTTTTATTTTTGGATATCGACGAATTAGGCCAAGTGCTTGTTCCTTTTGAAATTATTCATGATAAAATTCATTTTCTTAAAGAAGGGATTCAAATTAAGGCGATGTGTTATGGGGAAACGATCTTTTCGATTGAATTGCCACAGTATCTCGAATTAATGATTGTTAAGACAGAGGCGATGGAATCTAAGGTTTCTGTTTCTAATGCGAGTAAATTAGGTGTGCTCGAAACAGGGGCTAAAATTGCAGTTCCCCTTTTTATTGAGTCAGGGGATATCGTTAAAGTGGATACAGGGCTGTGCGAATATGTCCAGAGGATATAACAGGTGGAATTAGACGAAATTAAAGAATTCATGCAGCTTATGGAAGCGCATGGCATGACAAAGCTTGCAGTGAAAAGGGCTGATGGAAGTGAAATTCAACTTGAAAAAACACTGCCTCCTGTCAAAGCTTCCGAACTCCTCTATTCCAACCTAGCTATGACAGCAGCCCCTCTGCCAGGAAATCTCCCTCAAGAGGAGGAGGTCAATTACATTACCTCGCCTATGGTGGGGACTTTTTATGCCGCTGCTTCACCAGACACCCCTTCTTATGTGAATGTGGGGGATCATGTGACTGAAGATACAGTAGTGTGTATCATTGAGGCCATGAAAGTGATGAATGAAGTGAAGGCGGGACAGCGGGGAGTGATTAAAAAAGGGCTTGTCGACACTGGACATCCCGTTGAATATGGGACAAGGCTCTTTGAAATTCAATAAAGTTTTAATTGCTAATCGAGGGGAAATTGCAGTCAGGGTCATTCGGGCTTGCCATGATCTTGGGATTTCCACAGTTGCAGTTTACTCAACTGCAGACAGGGAAGCACTTCACGTGCTGCATGCAGATGAAGCAGTGTGCATTGGAGAAGCTCCTTCTCAAAAATCGTACTTAAAAATACCTCATCTCCTTTCTGCAGCTGAAATTACAGGGGCCGATGCGGTCCATCCCGGATACGGATTTCTTTCAGAAAATGCCAATTTTGCCTCCATTTGTGAAAGCTCAGGGTTAACATTTATTGGACCTAAACCCCAAGCTATTGCCCTTTTAGGGGATAAATCAGAGGCAAAAAAAATTGCGAGAAAGGTGAGATGTCCTGTTATTCCCGGTTCTCATGGGATCGTGGAGGATTTAGATACCGCTCTCAAAGAAGCAAAAAAAATTGGGTATCCGATTTTTATTAAAGCGGTTGCTGGAGGGGGAGGAAAGGGAATTAGGGTTGCTATGGATCCTGAAGACTTTACTCGGAAATTTATTGCAGCGCGCACCGAGGCGGAGATCTCTTTTAATAACCCAAATGTTTACCTTGAAAAGATGATTGTAAAACCGCGTCACGTTGAAGTGCAGGTGATGGGGGATTTATACGGTCACTATGTTCATCTTGGAGAGAGAGATTGCACGATTCAAAGGCGGCGGCAAAAACTGATCGAAGAGAGTCCAAGCCCAATTTTAACTCCTTCCCTTCGTAAAAAAATGGGAGAGTCTGCAGTAGCAATTGTGAAAGCTGCAGGTTACCATACTGTGGGGACTGTCGAATTTCTTTTGGATGAGGATTACAATTACTATTTCATGGAAGTGAATACCCGGATTCAAGTGGAGCATACGGTTACTGAGGAGCTTACGGGGATTGACCTTTGTATTGAGCAAATCAAGTTAGCTCAAGGGGAAAAGCTTTCCCTTAAACAAAAAGAAATTCAGTTTAAGGGACATGTCATCCAGTTTCGAATTAATGCAGAAGATCCGTCTAAAAACTTTTCTCCTTCTCCAGGAAAGCTAGAGTATTATATTCCCCCTGGAGGGATTAATGTAAGGGTCGATTCTGCTTGTTATCCAGGGTATCATATTCCTCCTCATTACGATTCGTTGATTGCTAAGTTGATTGTCAAAGGAGCGACCAGAGAGGAGGCTTTTCGGGTAGGGTTAAGAGCTCTTCGGGAGTTTCATATCGGGGGAGTGGAGTCAACGATTCCATTTCATCAATACATGTTGAATAACGAGCAATTTCGGGGTGGCTCAGATTACCAACTAGATTTTGTGGATAAACTCTTAGAAGGGGGACACAACCCCTTCGTGAATATGACCACAGATGAGATCAACGCAAAGGCGCAGAGACGCAAAGACGCAGAGAAAAATTAACTGCAGTTTATTTAGGTTTGGGCGACAGAACGAGATTCCTTAAGCGCTCGTCTAGGGCATCTGTGCTGACAGGGGGCATTTCAAAAAAAGAGGGGCGCCTTAGAGCATGGCCTCCTACGTGGTGTCGATGGCCGCCTAGAGTTTCTCTTGCGACTTGACTAGTGATCTCTTCCACCCAAACACCTCCGACACATACGAGGGTGGGTATAGGTTCTTGTGTTGCTGGAGCCACATGGTGTCGATTAGTTGGTAACATACATCTCCTCTTTAGTAAAAGATTAAAGAAAATGTTAGCACGATGTGGATTATTCAGCAAATAATTTGGCTAGAATTTTAAACGTATCTTTATCAGATAAAGAGAGTTTTTCTTGGAGAAAATGGATGTGTTTTTCTGAGAGTTCTTGTTTCGGCTCTCCTCGAATGAGGATCACACATTCACCCCGATATTCCCGGTCTTTGAGAGAAAGAGGGGTTCCTGTAATCACTTCTTCGTAAATTTTTGTAATCTCCCGAATCACGACGACTTTAAGGTCATCTGGAAAAAGGCTCAATGTTTTTCCTACGCGGTGAGGGGATTCAAATAAAATAGAGATGCCGTCATAGAATGCAATTTGAGCAACGAGGGGGCGCTGCCCTTTTTTAGGGAGAAAGCCGACAAATTGGAATGGTTTTCCTTCGGTATCTCCGTAAAGGGACATGGCCGATGTGACAGCTGAAGGGCCAGGAATGACTGTGGTAGGGATCCCTTCTTCTCGGCATCGTTCAACTAATTTTTCTCCAGGATCGGAGATCGCTGGCATTCCTGCATCAGAAATCAGGCCAATATTTTTCCCAGAGAGGAGGTCCCGAATGACTCCTGCTTCTCTCTCATGTTCGGAAAATTGATGGAAACTTATAAGGCGAGTCGTAATTTCGTATTTATCAAAAAGGCGACGGCTGATCCGGGTGTCCTCTGCAAGGACATAGTCACATTCTTTAAGGGTGCGGAGCGCCCTCAGGGAGATGTCTTCGAGATTGCCGATGGGAGTGCCGATCAAATACAACATAGGTGGCACCCAGATTTGAACTGGGGAATGGAAGCTTTGCAGGCTTCTGCCTTACCACTTGGCTATGCCACCCTAGGTAGGGCACTATTATTGAGGATTTAGTGATTATTGTCAAAAAATTGCAGCGAGCTCTCTTCGCTTCTCTTTTACAAGAGCAGGGGTAAGGGTTCTATCTTGCGCAAAGGTAGCGTAGCGACCAACATTGTCAAGCATGGCCTTTGTAAAGAGAAGGCCATAAGGGCCACATTGAATATCATCACCTGTTTGCTGCTCGATTACCTGATTTTCGATCGTGTAATTAGGATAGTGGGAGAGCATCTTAGCAAAGTCTTCTCTAAACGGAGAACTCTGTTTTCTTGTTTCAAGATTAATTCCTTTAGAGTCGTAGTAATAAATTTTTTGAGTTGTATCATCTACAAAGAAGAAGACATAGTGACCAGCGGTATTGTAGTAGTAGAGCCCTTGAGAAGTTGTAAGTTTTTCTAGATTTGCCTGGGGAATCACTTCTCTTGCGCTAAAATTCCGGTGGTTTGTTTTAAGAGCATCACAGTATGCTTGGATCGTTGTATCGTGAATTCGACCGTCTAGATTGAGAAGATCTTCTTTAGGGGTTTGAGGGGTTGCAACGGGAATAGGGCCTGACATCTCTCCTTGAATTGTACGTGCAATTTCTTCTGAATGGGTTCTTAAGTCACTTAATGTGGTTGGCTCCCCCTTCTTAATAAAAGAAGAGATTAAGGCTCTCGCCTGATCTTTCTCCGCAAGCCCAGTAATATTGAGAGGCTGATCCGACACAACACTCTTCCATTTTTTATAGAAAGGAAGTTTGAGAAGCGATTTAAGATTGGATGCAATTTTTTCAAGTTGCTCTTTATCGGCGTGATCTGAGAGTTTTTTCCCAGCAGGATCGACAAAAATGATTTTTTTCTCTTTCTTATCAACGATAAATCCAACAGGGGGCTGACTACCCACCCGTTCTATAACCACATAGCCTTTATCCTCTTCTCCACTTAGAAAGAGCTGACTTGCAATATTTTGAGTATCAAGATTTACAATCGTATATTTAAGAGGGGGATTAGAAGCAGTACTTAGGGCAGCATCCATTGCAGATCGATCAAGAGGTTTCGTCTCATCTCTCCATAGTGTGGCAGCTGTATTTAAGGAGACATCTTTAAGAGTGTCTGGATCAGATGTGGTTGCTAAGATTTGTCGATCATCTTTTCCTGTATTCCAAAGCGCCTGAAGTGTAGGAAGTAAAGCTTGTTGTGTTGCTGGATTCAATGAAACCGTTGCTTTATCTTGAGCTCCCCATTTAAAGAATCGGTAGAACCCATTTAACATCTTATAATCAGATGTTTTGGGGTCTTTAGAACAGCGATCAAATTCTGTAATTCCTCCATGAAAGTGCCTCATAACACAGACGGTGGATTTGTCAAGTTCTTTTGTTTTTTGATCCTTTGGAATTAATTTTTCCTTAGCCCATACTAAAGAACATTGTTTTGAGATCTCTTCCCAAGTTTTTTGGTTGTGGGCAACCAATTTACCGCCTGGAGTATGCTGTGTGATAATATGTAATTTTCCTGTATAAGGATTGCGGTAAGAGGTTAACGCGGTATGTCGTTCTGGTGCGACTTGGAGAATTATGTCAGATGTTTGATCATGATGAACGGTTGTTTGTACTGTGCTTGCCATCTTTATGAATCTTTTTATTTTAATTATATCACTTTTAAACATTTTTTACTATTAATTTAAATTAACTTATTAATAATGAGGTTATTATGCATTTTTTTGATAGCAGGCAGGTAGAAGTGGGGGGAACTTACTATGCCCTAAAAGGGAACAAGGATGGTCACGATTTCCTTGAGGAGGTTGCCCTCCGAGGAGGGGTGGAGGCGGTCGTCGACGAGCAGTATCAAGGCCATTCGTATGGTCTTCATCTTGTGAGGGTTAAGAGTGTTTTGGATGAGCTGCACCGAAGGGCTGCGGAAGTGCAAAAACCTCCTATTATTGGGGTTACGGGATCTGTAGGGAAAACAACGACAAAAGAGTTTATTGCAGAAATCTTGAAGGAGCGGTTTAAGGTTGAAAAAACACCTGAAAATTACAATTCGCAGATCAGTTTTCCGATCACGGTACTCAATCTAAAAATGGCGGATGTCTGGGTTTTAGAAATGGGAATGAGTTATCCAGGAGAAATTAATAAACTTGTTCAAATAGCTCCCCCTTTGATTGGGGTCGTAACGAGGATAGGGCTTGCTCATGCGATGAATTTTAAGGATATCGACGCGATTGCAGAGGCTAAGTCGGAGATTTTTTCTTCTCCATTGACTCAGTGGAAGGTGGTGACGGAACAGGCTGCTTCATTTCAAGCTATTCGAGAAAGGGGAAATGCAAAGCTTCATCTTGTGCCACAAGGAAAGGGAGGTCCTTTTTCTGCAGCACATATTAATGAGGATTTTTCTATTGCAAGAGAAGTGGCCCTTTTGATGGGACTTGCTGAGGAGGACATTGAGAGGGCAATTCCTCGCCTTTTAACCCCCAAGCATCGCTTTCATGTGTTTGAAAAAGGGGGGGTTACCTTTGTGGATGATTCCTATAACTCCAATCCAACTTCCCTCCTTGCAGCTCTTAAAAATTTACCAAAAGCAGAACGTAAGACCATTGCTGTGATTGGGGAAATGAGGGAGCTCGGCCCTTTTTCTGCAGACAGTCACGATTTCATTGCAGAAGAGGCCTCGTCCCTTGTAGATCAAGTCCTTCTCTATGGAAAAGAAACAGAAAGGATGAAAAAAATCTTTGATCAAAAGCAAATTCCTGTAGAATGGTTCGCCGATAAGGTGTGTTTAAAGGAGCGCCTTGACGTAGTCGCCCAAAAAGGGGATGTCGTTCTCGTGAAGGGATCCAAATCAAATCAGTTATGGGAAGTTTGTTAAAAATTTTGATTCACCCTGTATTTGGCTATACATCGACTCGGATGGTTCTCGCTGCCTTGACGACCCTGATTATTACCATTTTTCTCGGTCCCTTTTTTATTAAAAAGCTCTATGAGCTTAAAATTGGACAGGCGGTGAGTCGTTTAAGTGATGTTCCTGTGCTTGATGAGAGGCATGCGAAAAAAAAAGACACTCCTAGCATGGGAGGGGTGCTTATTCTTTCAGCTGTGATTGTATCAACCCTTTTGTGGAATCAGTTTCTAGCTCCCCAAACTCTCTTGTTACTCCTTGCAACGGTGGTGCTCGGTGTTTTAGGGGCGCTAGATGATTACATCAAGCTGCGAAAAAGAAAGCAGCAAGGACTTTCTGCTAAAGCAAAAATGGGAGCGCAGATCGTTTTAGGGCTCATTGTGGGTTATAGTGTGCTTCACTTAAAAAGTCCCCTTCCCTATTTTTTTCCTTTTATCAAAGCCCCTCTATTCATTACAGGAGGGGTGATTTCTCTTTTTCTTACCCTTTTTGTTGTGATTGGATCTTCGAATTCGGTGAATCTAACAGATGGCTTGGATGGTCTTGCAGCGGGATGTATTCTGTTTGCTTGTCTTGTTTTAGCTGCCTTTGCTTTTGTTTCCAATAATATGGAGACGGCAAAATACCTGAATTTGATGTACCTGGAAGGCTCGGGAGAAATAGCGATTTTTTTATCTTCTGTCTTTGGGGCCACCCTTGGATTTTTATGGTATAATGGACATCCAGCTCAAGTTTTTATGGGAGACACAGGGTCGTTGGCTTTAGGGGGAATTCTTGGAGTGAGTGCGGTCCTCCTTCGCAGAGAGTTCTTACTGGCTCTTGTGGGGGGTATTTTTGTGGTGGAGGCCCTTTCTGTAATTTTACAAGTGGCGAGTTATCGATTGCGCAATAAAAAACGGATCTTCCTTTGTGCTCCGCTTCACCACCATTTTGAATATAAGGGATGGCCTGAGACGAAAGTGGTTTTGAGATTTTGGATTGTCAGCTTAATCCTTGCACTGATTGGCCTCGCTTCGATAAAGTTACAGTGATGAAGTATCAAATTATTGGCGAAGGATTAAGCGCAAAAGGGGCCTCTCAGCTTATCGAGAAGATGGGGGACTCTATTGTAAGTGAAGGGGGAGATATTGTCGTGATCTCTCCGGGATACCCCTTGACCCATCCTGTTGCTGTGGAGGGAAGGCGTCTAGGGGCTGAGATCATCGGTGAAATGGAACTTGGAATGAGATATGTGCAAAATCGATGTCTTGCTATTACAGGGACGAATGGGAAAACAACGGCAACCATGTTGACAGCCCATGTCCTCAATGCAACGGGGACAAAAGCAAAAGCTGTCGGCAATATTGGGATTCCTCTTTGTTCCTATCTTCTAGATCCAGATCCTGAAGAAGTGCTTGTTGTTGAAGTATCTTCTTTTCAAATTGAAACCATGAAAACTCCTGTTTTTGCTGCGGGGGGGATTACAAATATTACACCAGATCATCTCGATAGATACACATCTTATGAGGAATATGTAGCGACCAAACATCGCCTACGCCATTTTGTCAAAGGCCCTTTTTATGAGGGGGATGATCTAGCTTTTCGTCTTTCAGGGCTTAATCATGCTGAGTTTTTAGAGGCGCAAAAGACATTTGTTCGCCCCCCTCATCGAATGGAATTGATAAAAACAGTTGATGGGATATCTTTTTATAACGATAGTAAAGGGACTAATGTCGATGCGGTTTGCTATGCAGTGAAGGGGATGACTCAGCCCATTATTTTGATTGCTGGGGGCAGAGACAAAGGGGCGAGTTATGAAATTTGGAATCCTCTTTTTGAAAATAAGGTCAAGAGGGTCTTTGCGATTGGAGAAGCTGCCGAAAAAATTCGGAGAGAGCTTAAAGTAGAAGTAGAGCTTGTAGGAACTTTAGAAAGAGCTTTTGAGAAGAGTTTGGAATATGCAAAGGAAGGAGACGCCATTTTACTCTCTCCTGGATGTTCGAGCTTTGATCAATTTGAAAATTATATTGAACGGGGAAACACGTTTAAACGGCTTGTCGAGGAAAAAACATGAACCGAAAAGATAATATTATTGTCGCTGTCATATTGAATGCGATGTTACTGGTCATCCTTTTTTTTAGTTTTGTCAAAAAAGAGGAAAATTCGCCCCTTTCGAAAGGGGTTAAAGCCCCTGCACCCACACTTGCGGTGGCGCCCCCTAAAAAAGTGCCCCCCATGCTAACGACAAAACCGAATGTCCCTTCTCCTGTACAGGGGGCTGAGATAAAACCGCCGATTGAGATGGTTGTGGTTCCTCCACCTCCTCCTTCTCCTGTGCAAGAAGTCGAGCCAGTTCCTCCAAAAGAGATTAAAAAAGAAACACCTCCTTCTGCCAAGACTTACATGGTGCAAAGGGGAGATTCTCTTGATAGAATCGCAAGGCGTCTCAACGTGACGATCGATGATTTAATGCGCCTTAACGATCTTGTAGAAACGCGTCTGACTGTGGGACAAGAGCTTCTGATTCCAGAAGCAAAAGTGGTTCCTGTTCCCAAGGTTGTTGAAAATGACGCTAAGTACTATGTCGTTCGAGGAGGAGATAATCCTTGGACCATTGCTCAGAAAAATCATCTTCAAGTGGATGAACTGCTCCGATTAAACAATATGGATGAAGCAAAAGCTAAGCGAATAAAACCTGGTGATAAGCTCCGTATTCGGTAAAACTCAGATTAGTCTTGTTCTCCTTGCTATGTTGCTCGTATTGATGGGTCTTCTCATGATCTTTGATACGACTTCTGCAGAAGTACTCGATCGATCGCTAGATGCGAATATCTATTTTGCCTGTTTAAAGCAGCTTGGGTATGTGATTCTGAGCTTGGTTATTGGAGTGGCGATTTATAAGACGGGGTATGAAAAACTCATCGCATTTAGCCCTGTGTTTTATGCCGTTATTTTAACCATGCTCGTTCTTGTTCTAGTGCCCCATGTGGGGATGGAATTAAATGGGGCGCGCCGCTGGTTAGCGATTGGCCCTTTATCTTTTCAACCGTCAGAGCTCATGAAATTTATCCTCCCTTTCTTTTTTCTCTATACGGAGAAAAAGGATTGGAGGTGGCGTATGGTTTTTCTTGCAGCTCCCATCTTTCTTGTTTTAGTGGAGCCTGACAATGGATGTGGGGCCATTATGATTGCTTTAATGGTGGTTCTTTGTTTTTTGACAAGGGTGCCTTGGCTCTACTGGGCACTTCCTTTACTTGTGACTTTGTGTTTAGGGGGGGCTATAGCGAGTCAGCATCCTCATGTCAATGATCGTATTCGGATTTACCTCAACCCAGAACTCGATCTTTTGGGGAAGGGACATCAACCCTTCCAAGCAAAAATTGCAGCAGGATCTGGAGGACTTTTAGGTCGTGGAGTGGGGGAAAGTTTACAAAAGCTCAATTATTTACCCGAAGCGAGAAGCGATTATATTGCAGCTATTTTTGCCGAAGAATTTGGATTTCTTGGGATGTTTTTTTTAATTCTCATTTATATGGGGATTATTTATTTGGGATTTAATTTAGCTTCTCGTTCTTCGACTCGAGAGGGGTATGTTTTGGCAACGAGTTTAACATTCTTACTTGGGTTACAAGCTTTTTTAAATCTAGGGGTGGTGTGTGGACTATTGCCGAGTAAAGGGACAAATCTTCCCTTTTTTAGTCATGGCGGGTCAAATTTTTTAGCGAATGCAATGATTTTGTGTGCGATTTTAACTGTGGGAAGAAGATGGACAAAGTCGTTTTAGCTGTTTCTGGGACAGGGGGACACCTCTTTCCTGCTCAGGCTTTAGCAAGAGAGCTAGAAGATGTCCTTTTTTTGGGGCCCGATCTTTCGACAAATCGGTTTTTTTTTCACGAATTTCCGAGTGTCAATATTAGTGCAGGTAAAACTCCTTTCAAAATCTTGAGAGGGGTTGTTCAAAGTTTAAAAGTTTTGAGAAGGGAAAAACCCCGTCTTGTGATTGGATTTGGTTCTTATCATTCGCTGCCTCCTCTTTTGGCAGCGCTGCTTCTTCGCATTCCGATTGCTCTTTATGAACCCAATCAAGTGCCTGGAAGAGTCAATCGTCTTTTACGTCCTTTTGATCAATTAAAAAATATCCCTTTAAAAGTTCCCCTTTTTCACCATTTAAAGGTTCCTCAAGAGGAAGCGCTAGCTTATTTTGGCTTGAAGAAAGGGCTTCCTGCCATTCTTATTTTTGGGGGGTCTCAAGGGGCGCAAAGATTAAAAGAAGTGGAGCTCCCTTATCAGCTGATCAAACTCGATAAGTTTGAAAAGAACATGCACTACGCTTGGTCTGCAGCAGATCTTGTGATTTGCCGTTCAGGGGCCTCTTCTATCGCAGAACATCGCCATTATGAAGTACCAGCCATTTTTATCCCTTACCCTTATGCAACAGATGATCACCAAACAGCAAATGCACGTGCGTGTAAAGGGGCTGTAACCCTTCCTGAGGCCGAGATTCACAGATTGCCTGAGGTCGTAGAAGAGTGTCTTTGTCGATTAACGCTGATGAAGAAAGCGATTCAGGATGAAGAGCAGAAGGGGTTGTCTATGGCAAAGGCGCTCTATCCTCATCATTTTATTGGAGCAAAAGGGATTGGAATGAGCGCCCTTATGCAGATTGTTAAAGAACGGGGATATCCTGTTTCAGGGAGTGATCGGGGAACCCATTCTCGAAAAAACATCACTCCTTTAATGAAAGTCATTTATTCAACAGACATTCCTTCTGATAATTGTGAATATCGAGCTGCGAGGAAACAGCGGCTCCATCGCTCTCTTCTTTTAGCAGAGCTTCTCAAGGGGAAACCTTTATTTGTTGCAGGGGCTCATGGAAAAACGACAACATCAGGTCTTCTTGCCTGGACTTTAATTGAGGCAAAAAAAGACCCTACCTACGCTATTGGAGGGGTTCTTACTAACTTAAATAAAAATGGGGGAAGTGGCGAGGGGGAGTATTCTGTTGGAGAAGCAGATGAGAGTGATGGTTCTTTTCTGAAGTATACCCCTTATTCAGCCATCATCACAAATGTCGAAAAAGAGCATCTCAATTATTGGAAAACAGAAGAGGCTCTTTTGCAAGGGTATCGCCAATTTATCGCTCGGGTGCAAGATAAAGTCATTTATTCTTTCGATGATCCTCACCTTTCCAAATGGACTCCTCGGGGGATAAGTTATGGATTTTCTGAGGGTGCTGATGAGCAGATTCTTTCTTTTAGGCAAGAGGGGGGGAGGATTATTTTTTCTACGACTCATTATGCAGATATAGAGGTTCCTTTGATAGGAAAGCATAATGCGATGAATGCACTTGCCGTGTTTCTTCTTGCTCGCTCTATCGGGATTGAGGAGGAGGCAATTAGACGGGCTTTTCAATCATTTAAAGGGATGAAAAGACGTCTTGAATATCGGGGTCTTTTTCATGGAGTGGAACGGTATGATGATTATGGGCATCATCCCACAGAAATAGAGACAACTTTGAGGGCTTTTAAAGAAGAGCATGCAAAAAAAAGGGTGATCTTAGTTTTTCAGCCTCATAGATATACGAGGACAAGAGATTGCTTTCCTTTGTTTAGCAGAGCATTTGAGGGTGCAGACGAGGTGATTCTTACCGATATTTATAGCGCAGGGGAGGTCCCTATTCCTGGAGTCACGATAGAGGCTCTTTTACAAACCTGTTCTCCGTCAACTCATTATATCCCTAGAGATCAGCTTGCCACCCAGCTTCCTCATTTGGTCAAAGAGGGAGATGTGATTCTTACTATGGGAGCAGGAGATATTACAAATATTCCTTCTTTATGAAATGCTTAAAAATATAAAAAAATTTAAGTAGGGGGTTAAATGAGAGTCTCGGTGAGCTCGGTGTTCTCGGTGGTCAATTTTCGAAATGCTGGGAAAGGAAATACGATCATTACAGAAAGATGGTTAGCATTGGTTACTCATCCATGTATGTGATCAAAATAACCACCGAGAACACCGAGCTCACCGAGAGGAACTCCTGGAAACTATCGTGATCCATACTCATGTTGCTTGCAGCAAGTAATTAGCCCCTTGTCAAACCTCGCTTCGCGTAAGGTGAGTTAATAACCTTTGTACACGACCAAAAATGATGGAGAAGGAATCGGCAGGGGCAGGGGCATTAGGTTGCTAGTGCATCCTGAGTAGACTTGATATACCCTTGTCTTAATTCAGCTCGATAGACAATGAACAGACCCGCAGATAGAAGTGCTGTCGAACAGAAGATCACCCAAGAAGGGCGCTCACCAATTAAAATCCAGCTAGTGATTGAAGCAAAAATGGGGCTTAATAGACCCATAAAAGAGAGAAAGGTTGCAGTGTACTTTCTCAACATAAAGCCATATAGATTATAGCAGATAATATTTGAAATAAGAGTCATTATGGCAACGAGCTTGAAGCACGTGCCAAAATGGACAGACGAAAAGGGCTCTGGTACCCACGATTCGATAAAGAAAGAGTGCACAAGGGCCATCGCCCCTCCAATCAACATGCTGACTCCATTGGCTGTCAGAGGACTTACCGTAGAATCTTTCACAACTAATCTTAAAAGCACCCATCCATATACCGAAAAGAGGGCAGCTCCCATGATGGCAAGTTCGGGATACGAAATTCCTTTGAAAGCGCCTAAAAAGCCATCAGGCCCATTTTGTAGAGTCAGAACAGGAATAAATCCGAGGAACCCAACTGCAAATCCAATAAATTTTGTTCTGTTAATTTTTTCTTTAAAATGAAGGTAGCTAAAAAGGGCGGCAAAAAAAGGAGATAGGGAGTAAATAAAACATACTTTAGCCGCGCTGAGATGCTGAAGTCCCCAAAATTCTAGGATATTTGTCAGATAAATACTGAAAAATCCGAGAAGGGCTAAAGAAAAAAATTGCCATTTAGTAAGCTTCAGGGCCTGTTTCTTCCGAAGTGCTAAGTAGCCACATAGAAGGGCCCCCGCAAGGAGCATTCGAAAAGAAGTGAGGAAAATAGGGGGAGAGTGTTCCAAAGCAAGCTTCCCAAAGGGGAAAACAGAGGACCACATGGCATACATAAAGACAACAAGAAACATAGACATGTTCCCAAGTCTAGCCTATTAGGACCTTTTTAACAATCCCGATTCAGGACGGATCTCTCGGTCAGCAAACGCTTTCCAAGCATTGTAAGGATTAATAATTTTTTTAAAAACTATCCATTTGTCTTCTGTAAAGGGGAGAGCTAAAATATTCAAGGGAAGGGCAATGAAGTAAATAAGCGTTGCTAAAACAAAGCGGATCCCTTTTTTAGTGGGTCTTGTCAATTCCTTAGGAAGAAGTCTGACTGCTGTAGGGTTAGAAGCCAGCCCCTGTCCCCATGAAAACCCCTCTGCTCCTCGAGAAAGGAGGGTGATGGGTAGGAGATTTTTTGAATGTTCAAGTGCTTCTTTCTGAAAATCAGGATCTTGAGTCAGTAGATGGGGGGCAAATCTTTCCCCTATTTTGGGAAAAGGGCGATTCCATCCCGCTAAAGCACAAGAGATGCTGGTTGCTACTGTTGTCCTGTCTGTACTGCTTTTACAATGATAAACAATCGGTAATCCTACAAATTTACAGAGCAGATCTCTTAAAAGGATCTCTTCTTCAGGAAGAAGATTCCCTTTTTCAAGAAAATATAAACAATCTTCAATGCACTTTTGCTCTGAAGCAGAAAATGAGCTCCACCTTGCATAAATATATTTTTTGAATTCTAGGTGGGTTCGTTTTGAAATTTTTTCTGCGAGTAGCCTGCCACTAAAACGCTTGGGCAGGATATATTCAAGAAGGCTAAACAGATTAATAGGTCTGACAAAGAGAAACGGTTTGTGCGGAAGGTGTTCAAGCGCTTTGGCTTCTGCTTCAGTTGAGGCTTTTTCATTAAATCCAGTAAAACGGGTGATTCCTAGAGGGCTCATCAGTGATTGCACAACAAAGGTATCCCCAAAGGGGATAAATTCACTTAATTCTTGACTGCGCAAGAGGGTGTCTGGGCGGCCCGTTGCACATACCAGTCTTCCATTTCGGTAGATACCCCTCATGGAAAGGACATGTTCGTTTGTTCTATCTCCACTGGAGGCTGAGGCATTTTCAATCACCTGCTCAACTCCATTCTCATCTCGGTAGGATTGTCCATTTAAAGGGCTATTACGAGCAAACTTAACTTCAAACGTGTTATGATCTCTTTGATAAGAAAAATTTGAGGGAGCCCTTTTACTGAGGAGAATTTGATCCCGATACCGGACAGGGTCTATCCCTCGCCGTTTCGCTTCGGTTTCAAGAAGAGTATTGAGAGAGGCATGAACTACGGGTTTGATTGGCTCTACCATACATAATATTATACCATATTATTTATAATTAACTCTCTATAATTTTTCATTATATTAACCATATAGTTTAGGTTGTGAATGGTTGTTAGCATCAATGCGGTAGATTCTTTGGCTTTAAAGAGATGATAAAGATAACTTAAAGTAAAATTTTTACATGTATAGCAGTTGCAGGAAGGGTCGATTGGTTTAAAATGGAGATGATGGCCCGATTTCGTAATTTTAAGTCCTCCTTGGGGGGTTAAAGCAGTGCCGTGGCGTGCTGCTTTAGTTGGGTAGGAACTATCGAAGGTGTCGATACCAAGGGGAATGCATTTTTCAAGTGATTCTAGATCGCCAATACCTAGAAGGTGATTGGGCTTTTCTTTCGGAATATGGGGCATGAGTTTTAGAAGCATATCGACCATAGCGACTTTTGTTTTTCCCATACTTCCTCCAATAGCAAATCCATCAAAGGGAAGTTTGGCAAGAGTCTCAGCACTTTCTTTCCGGAGGGCTTCATCTAGACCTCCGTGGAGGACGGCATACATGGCTTGTCCCTGAGGATTTTTTAGGTGTTCATTTAAGGAGCGTTGTTCCCATCGATGGGTACGGTCTAGAGAGTCCCGTAGTTTTGCGGGGTCAATGTGATAGGGGGGGAGCTCATCAAAAGGAATGATAATATCGGCACCGAGGTCTTTTTGGGCTTGAATGGAGCTTTCTGGGGTGAGTAAAATTTTTGATCCATCTCGATAAGAGCGAAATAGGACTCCGTCTTCTGTGATTTTAAGGACAGATCCGTCATTCCGTTTGACGCCGCTACTTTTGAGTTCTTCGGTATATCCTCCATAGGCTAGGCTGAAGACTTGAAATCCTCCAGAGTCAGTGATGATGGGGAGCTTTCGATTGATAAACTGATGAAGTCCTCCCGCTTGTTTAATGACGTGGCTTCCTGGCTGGAGCATGAGATGGTAGGTGTTGCAGAACATGAGTTGTAATCCCAGTTCATTCACAAGTTCATTGTCGAGAGATTTCAAGGTTCCATTTGTGCCGACGGCGACAAAACCTGGGGTGTCAATGATACCATGGGGGGTATGAATCCTCCCAACGCGTGCGCGTGATTTAGTAGAAGAGTGAAGAATTTCAAATCTGAAGGCGTTTGGCATAACGGATTACCGGGGTCATGGTTATAATAGCGAGGACTTTAATGAGGTAACTGATGAGGATGATATCGAAAAGGTGATGCATGACTCCATAGAGAGCAAGAAACGTAAATGCTATGGTGTCAATAAGTTGGGAAAGGAGAAGAGTAGGAATGGGCCGTTTCCACTTTTTTAAAAGAAAGAGATAGAAATACTGGGTGATTAAGGTCATCGCGAGGGAGCTTAGAAAAATACGGGGGGAGTGGTTAAAAATAGTGAGATAGGATGGATGTGCGGTGTCATAGGGGGCTGGGATGTAGTAGAGGTGAATTTGAGAGAGGATAGCTATGAAGACAAAAGCGTAGAGGATAAGGGGGATAGCCTCTTTTGCACTTTGATCTCCGTACCGGGTTTGTAAGATCGTTAGGGTGATAAAAGATCCGATCGTAAAAACATCGGTGCAAGTCACGGAGAAGCCAAAGAGGAGGATTTCTTTCGTCACGAGAAGATTAGCCATGACAACCTGAAGGACAAAGGAGATGAGGAGTCCCTTTTCTTTCATCAAAGAAGCAAGATAGACGAGGCCTAGAATGGCACAAATATGAAGAAAAAAGAGGGATTCATTCATCAAACGAGACTGAGGAGTTCTTGAAGCTCTCCTGTCCTATGTAATTCGGTTACAATATCACATCCGCCAATGAATTCTCCATTGATGTAGAGTTGAGGAAGGGTAGGCCAGTCAGAAAATTCTTTAATAGCAGATCGGAGTTCGTCATCTTCGAGAACGTCTCGAGTTTCAAATTCGATGCCTAGATCGTTGAGAATGTCGACGACGCGAGAGGAAAATCCACACATAGGATTATCTTTAGTTCCTTTCATAAAAAGGATAACTGGGTGGTTGGCGATGTCTTCTTCAATTTGTTTGTGCATGGTCCCATTGCTCCGGGGTATAGGTTTTCAAGGCCAAGGCGTGCAAGCCGTTTTCAAAAAGTTCCTTTAAAGCGCTCATGACGATTCTTTGTCTTTTTAAGAGGCTCATCCCTTCAAAAAGGGGGGAAATAACAATAGCTTCTAAGTGGATTCCATCTCCTCGGGGATCGAGAATATGAACCTCCGCATTTTCGATGACTTGCAAAATGGCGGTTTTAATTTTATTCATGGGAACGAGAGTTTACTATCTCTTCTTTTTGGGGTCAACCCCATTACTAGAATGACTTGCTTGATGATCAAGGAGTTCTTCTAAAAGGTCCATTTGCATTTGTTGGAGTTCGAGCATTCTATCCCATTGATTTTTTGTAAAAAGGTCAATTTTAGAGTGGAGGAGTTTAATTTCGAGTTCGGACTTGAGGTTAGTTCTGTAGTTGTCGTCGAGTTGCAGTCGATCCCTTGCAGCCTGTCTATTTTGGCTCATCATGATGATGGGGGCTTGAATGGAAGCTACGCAGGAGAGGATAAGGTTGAGGAGGATAAAGGGGAAGGGGTCGAGGGGGTTTCTAAACCAGAGGGCGTTGCTGACAGTCCAGATAAAAATAATCCCAAGAAAACTGAGAATAAAGGACCAGCTCCCTCCCCAAGTGGCAATCCGGTCTGAAATTTTTTCTCCAAAGGTGAGTTCGTGAGCAAATTGTTCATTAATATTTTCAGTGACAATTTTTTGTTTTTCCAAACTTTCAAGAACTTCCTTGTCGAGGAGGGAGAGTTCCCCCTTTTCTTTAAGGAGAGATTGTTCAATGTGTTGGTTGCGGAGAAACCTGAGGTCTTTAAGACAGATATAGCCGTTATTTTCCCAATCGGGGTATTGGAGTTTAATTGTGGATAAGATGGAGGGGCGAATGAGTTCTGTAGGGAAGAGTTCACTTAAAGGGAGGAGTTGGTGGCAGAGCTGACATTTACCCTTTTTCATGATTTCCCTCCTTTCTTGATTCTTCGATGAGGCTCTTTTTTTCAAAGCGGTGTTTGCGTCTCATATCTGCCTCATGATATCTCCTTTCTTCTACCTTATTTTCGGTGATGAGGGAAGGGATTTCGGTGGGGTGATTAAATTCATCAAGGGCGACAAAGGTGAAATAGGCAGAGACGATATGTCTCAGTTCTCCCACTGAATTTTCAGCGACGACTTTCGCTCCAATTTCCATAGAGGTGCGCCAGGCCCTATTGATGGCAACATAAAAAATGAGGTTATCACCTCTTCCAGCCGGAGCGAGGAAGTGGAGAGCGTCGACACTTGCGGTGACGCATGTATTGCCAGCATGTCTTTCTGCAACCACCAGACACAGGCGGTCGATGGTACTCATGATCAGACCACCAAATACGGTCCCTTTTGAATTGAGATCATTGGGGAAGATTCGGTAGGTGTGACCTGAAATCATGGTTTCTTTGACTGTTTTTCCCTTCACAACTTGACTCCATTATTCTCCTACAGTACTATCCGCTCATATAAGCACAAAGGGAATAATGATGAAAACAGTAAAACGTATTGCAGTCACCGGGGGAGCTGGGCAGATTGCGTATAGCCTTCTTTTTCGGATTGCGAATGGGGAACTTTTAGGGCATGACCAACCGGTGGCTCTTCATATTTTAGAAGTGCCTCAAACTTTAGAGAGTTTAAAGGGAGTTGTCATGGAGTTAAATGACTGTGCCTTTCCTTTATTAAAAGAGGTCAAGATTGGATCAGAGCCTTTGGAGATTTTTGGAGATATTGATTTAGCTCTTCTTGTTGGTTCTAAGCCAAGGGGGCCTGGGATGGAGCGGAAAGATCTTTTAAGTGATAATGGGAAGATTTTTGTGGGGCAGGGGAAGGCTTTAAATCAGGTGGCTAAAAAAGATGCCAAGATTTTTGTGGTGGGGAATCCAGCCAATACGAATTGCCTTATTTGCATGCATCATGCTCCTGATCTTTCGAGGAAAAATTTTTACTCGATGATGAGGCTTGATCAAAATCGGGCGGTGTATCAACTCGCAGCCAAGGCGGGAGTGGCAGTCATCGATGTGACAGACGTGATAGTGTGGGGGAATCACTCTTCAACGCAGGCACCTGATTATTTAAATGCTCGGATCCAGGGGAAATATGTGACAGAGGTGATCAAGGATCTTGCCTGGTTAAAAGGGGATTTTATTTCATCTGTGCAAAAAAGGGGAGCTGCAGTGATTGAGGCGAGAGGGAAATCATCTGCTGCATCTGCTGCCAACGCTGTGATCGATAGTATTCATGCTTTTTCTCAAAAAGAGCCTTTTTCTGTGGGTCAGTGGAGTCAAGGAAATCCTTATGGGGTCGATGAGGAGCTTATTTTTTCTTTTCCAGCGATCATGGAGAGGGGAGAAGTCAAAATCATTCCTGGAAAGAAAATGGATGATTTCTTGACTTCAATGGTGAAAACAACGGAAAAAGAACTCAAAGAGGAAAGGGAGATGGTGTCTCATCTTTTGAAATAGAGGGTAGGTATGGGGAAAGTATTATTTGAGATTACGGAAGAGCTTTTGGAAACAGGGCTTAGGGGGGTTCCGGTTGGGTATTGTACGACATCGCGAGTGGATCCTGAAAAGGGGCTGTTCTATCGAGAAAAACCGATTAATTACTTTAAGGCATGGGATCCTGAAAAGGTGATCCATTTTCTCTATAGTGGGAAGGTGGATGGTTTTACTCAATTTAATGAGCAGTTAAAAAATAGAGCGAGTCTATCTCCAGATACGGTAGCGGCGATTCAGCGCCTTCCGAGAGAGGGACATCCGATGAAATTATTTTCTGCAGCTCTTCTTATTTTAGGGATGATTGAAGGGAAGAATGATTATTATGAAGATGGGTTGAATTTGATAGCAAAGGCGCCTCATTTGACTGCGACAGTGATCAATTTTCATGCGGGTTGGGGGGAGACGGCTCCTCCGGATCCGGCTTTAGGCTATATGGAGAATTTTGCTGAGATGGTGAATGTGCCGAGTGGGGATAAGGTTGCCCTGACGGCAATTTTCCGGCTATTTAATATTCTCCATTATGATCATGGTGGGGGGAATCTCTCTACTTTTGTGGGCAAAGCGATTGCTTCAGGGAAGGAAGATATGTTTGGGTCTATCTGTGGGGCGATGTGTGCTCTTGCAGGGCCTTTGCATGGCA
The DNA here is from genome assembly GCA_018062315.1 of Simkaniaceae bacterium. Taxonomy (GTDB): domain Bacteria; phylum Chlamydiota; class Chlamydiia; order Chlamydiales; family Simkaniaceae; genus JAGOSM01. The sequence continues at coordinate 39,573 of JAGOSM010000009.1, forward strand.
AGGCTAATCAAGATGCTCTGATCTTTGTGCAAGATCTTTTGAAGGCTGTTTCAGGCCAGCTTTCTGAAGAGGCGGTAGAAAAAGAGTTGAGAGAGAAGCTTTCGCGTAAAGAAGTGATTTATGGATTTGGGCATGCGGTATTGAGACAAGAAGATTCGAGAGCGGCAGTTCTTTATGATCTTATTAATCAACAATTTGGAGATAATCCCCTTGTGAAGATGGCCAATCTGCTTCGAAGTGTGGGGCCAAAAGTATTAAAAGAGAATCCCAAGATTTCGGATCCCTATCCTAACGTGGATGCGGTTTCAGGGACAGCGCTTTCAGCTGCCGGGTTTGGGTATCCCGAGTATTTTACCGTATTATTTGGTTTATCTAGGATGGTAGGGATTGTAGCGCAGATTATGTATGAGAGGTTGGAGGCAAGAGGGGGGAAAGGGACTCCTATCGTGCGTCCCAAGTATATTTACAAACCGAGTTGAGAAGAAAATGAGTATTCCGGTAGAGCCGAGTTCTTTTCCAGATTTTGATGCATACCCACATTTTATCGAAGTCTTTATTGAAGAGGATGAGCCGTTTCCAAAGTTGAAAACGCCTCCAGAAGAGGAGTCTTCAAGAAATTTTTTAAAATAGGATCGGGCAGGGGCACAGGAACGGACTCAGGCACGTGAAGGGGCAGCAAATTGCTGCAATTTCAGTGAGGGGAGAGTTTATCCTCTAAATCATGTTTTTCTTGTCGTTGGTTGGCTCTTGAATTTTTTTGTGTATATTTACGGTCCCTAACGGATTTCGCTCTTTTTGTTTAACAAAAAAATCTTAATTTTTCCTACAATGAGTATGAGTGCAATCGTCTTGTAAAGCAGGGAATAGTGCCGGAGATTAGTCGATTTTTAGGTATCATCATTAAAATGTTCTTTAATGATCATGCTCCCCCTCATCTACATGCTCAATATCAAAATTATATGGCTACTTTCAGTATTCATACGGGGTAAATGATTGAGGGTAAGTTTCCTCAGAAACAATCTGCATATGTTACAGCCTGGACGCTATACCCAAACAACTTAGAAAATCGGGATTTCGACTTAGCCAAAGCCCCGGGGATCGACGATCGTAAGTCCCCCAATATTAATAATATAGGGGAACTTACGATCGGCGATCCGCGGGAGCTTTCGCTTAAGTCCAAAACCGATTTTCCAAGTTGTTTGAGTATATTGCATCAAAAAGAATTGCTTTCTAACTGGAAAGCGCTAACGGCAGGTAAAGAAGCGACTAAAGTTGATCCTTTAAGGTAAATTATGTTACATACGATTAAAAAAGTAGAATATTTAGATCGATATAGACTTAAATTGCATTTTGATGACAAAACCATTAAAACGGTTGATCTAGAGGATATGCTTAAAAATGCAAAAAATATGTTTATTCCTTTGTTAGATGTGAGTTTTTTTGAGCAAGTTGAGTGTGATGGAACAACAATTTGTTGGCCCAATGGTGTTGATTTATGTCCTGATGTTTTATATGACATGGGAGAGGATTTTAAAAAATCAAAGGCCAACCAATTGAAGCAAATTCCAAAATCTCGAAAAAAATCCCAGGTAAATGCCAAGTAGCTAGAGCTAAAAAGAATACAAAGTACCTACTTTTTGGTATCGGCATAATCAAAAAATATATTTTCTAGTGTGAATGGCCCCATGCCATTTTTAATCGAATACAACTCGCCGGTCAATGACAAGAAAACACGATGTAGAGGATATGCATGATGAGCAAAAAGAAAGTGATTGGCTCATCAATTTCCGATGTCGAAACAAGACTTCACCAGTCAGAGAGATTCAAGAATAAAGGGAAATCGACTGTGTTTTGACCTTCATTTTTTATCATGTATACCAAGCCTATCCTCTAAATCATGGTTTTCTTGTCGTTGCTTGGTTAGCTCTGTTTTGTAAGGTGATTACTCCTCGCTCCTGATGGAGCTCTTTACGGCATCATATGATTGCATCATAACTCCATTAAAACTCAGAGTGGTTTCGTCAGCTTCATGGAGGGATAGGATAATGCGTTTTGAGAGAAACTCTGGACGATTGAGAGCTTCTTGTGGAAGAGAACCATCTGGAGTATTTGTTAGGGTATGGAAAAGATTAAGAAGGATGTATGCTTGGATACGAGCTGCAATATCCTGAAGAGGTTCACCTCCCGAATGTCGCGTCGTAGGTCCAATATCCCAAATGTCTTTATAACCCTCGCAGGGTGCGATGGTAGAGATGGTTATGTGGATAGGGCCGCTAATTATTTTTTTAAGACGCTCCGCAGAGTCTCTAGATAACGAACTTAGGTTATTTTGCATTTCTGTAAATCGGTCAGTTAAAGGGCTCAGTGTCTTTTCAAGAATGTCCACGTAGCGTAGACTAACCTCCACGTTTTCTTCGGAGGTGAGTGCGTGTAATAAGGCGGATTCTAAAGACTTGAGTGAAGTGGTCATTTCCTCTCCTGAGGGTATCATAGAGCTCCTTTGGGTGTAGAGCAGAAAGACTATCATTTTCTCAGGATAACTCGCAACTAGGGCTTTATACTACTGCCATCTAAAGGCAAGAAATAAGTAAGTGCGCTTCGCGAAGTTCTTTGAAATGGCATAAATCCTATGCTCTTAAAAAGGTCTATTATCGGCCTCACCAATATTCTTAAAGGAGTAAACGCAGAGACGCTGAGATTTAATGGACAGCAAATTGCTGCAATTTCAGTGAGGGAAAAGTTTGTAAGCCTGTATCAAAGCGGCAATTTGCCGCACATTATTTAATTTTGCGAAGGGCTTTAAGTCTTCTTTTTTCCAAGGGCGGAGAATGAGTCTTGCTGTTTTAAGGGTAGTTATAAGATTCAGAATAAGATAAGATTTTGGTGAAATTTCCTCAATAGGATATCATGTCTAATATTAAAAATAACAAATATTGATTTTTTGTGATGTCATTAAAGCCCATTCCTCCTGAAAGTTTTCCAGAAGAGAACTTGAGTCGTGACCCTCGTAAACCGCGCAATGATTCTTCTCGTATAAGGCAAACATTTCAGATGCTTGAGTCTATGTCAAGGACTCCTTTAGGGGGTGATGACTTGAAGGGGAGGATTCACTCTCCTAGTTTGCTAGAGGAAATGGGAGACAGTGTTCATATGACTTTCTCACACACAAGAGATGTGCTGAAGTCTCAGGGGATGCCTTCAACAGTGGCGGGGGCGATTGTGGTTGCAGGGTGCGGGGGTATTGAGCTTCTTACTTTCGCCCCCAAAGCTGCGGGATCTTTCTTTATTACGCCTGTAGTTAAAAGAGCTTGTAAGCTGACTGCTATTACTGAGAAGGGATGTAGGGCAGCTGCTCAAGGGGTGCAAAAAGCCGCTTCATGGATTCATGAGCAATCGGAGGGGATTGAGAAAGAACACGGTGTTTCAGCCTCATTTTTCACTCAGTGTGTCATGAATATTCCTTTGCTTTCAGTTGTTCCTCGACCTCCACAATGGACCATTGTGGGAGTCGTTAAACCGAATTTACGCCGCAAAGTGCATACTTTGGAGGGGAGTAAGGTGAGGATTGAATCTACACAAAAACTCTTGCCTCTTCAAGAGAAAGCGCTTGTATTATATGAGAAACCCTTAAATACGCATCCCCTTCTTTCTATTTTAAGAACATTACCTCGAGAAATATCTCCCTATTTCTTCGATGATTTAGCTGCAACAATTCCCCCTTCTTATGTATGTTTTACGAAAGAGTCAAGCATGACGGAGGTCTTCCGAAAAGGGGGTACTCCGGAAATGCTTTTCTCGCAAATCTACCATCTTGATTTTTTATCTCGTTCATTGCGTAACGGCCATACGCCTCAGGTCCTTGGGCTTGATGCGCGCTCACCAGGGGATTGGTATATGCATCTTTCTAAAGAGCCAGGTCAAAATCTTCTAAGTTGGATAAAGGAAAGTTCTGAGGATTCGATAGAGGGAATTTATCAATTAGGAAAAGTGTTAGGAGAAATGGAGACGATAGCGCGTCGCCCGTTCGTGGAGAAAGAACTGCACTTTTATACAAAGGACCTTCTTGAAACCTACCTTCATGTAGCAGAAACTCTTGAGGGTCGGTTGCGGCTTCCCCATACCTCGGAAGAGATTAAATCGTTGAATAATCAATTTCTCAGTAATCCTGCTTATATGGCACTGGCTCATGATGATCCTCAGCTTCAAAATTTTATTTGGGATCAAGAAACACATAGACTTACTGTGATTGATATTGGGGCAGTCATTGTTGGGGACACAAGATCTCTCAGTCAGGCTCCAGTCGGTTTTTCCCTTTATAATATCTTAGAAGAGCTTGATGCCGAGACTCATCAGTTTGATTCTGCTGGGTCCACCCTTTTAAGAAAAGCTGCTTTAAAGGGATATCAAGAAACTAATCCTTTGTCCCCTGCATACTATCGATTTATACATACTTTAAAACTATACCAGACTTTGAGCGCGTTCCTTCATGAGGCCCCTAGCGGTCCTGTTGCTAGTACAGAAGCTTTAAGACTTTTTAAACTCTTTACTTCTTCAGTAGAAGAAATGTCCCTCTAGGGTGTTATAACCTGAATTTTTAAGAGGTATTAGCCGTTCTTATTCTTCAACTTGTTTCGCTATAAACATTTTTTTACAATTCATAATGTCTAATTTTTGTTTTAATTGCTTTTTTTTGTGATTGATTATAATTATATGAAATAACTACTACAGGAGTTTTTTATGATAGAAAGCATTCAACCTATTGGTCAAATTAATGTTACAACAGACTGGAAGGGAGATCACACAGTTACTATGGATGGCGCAAGGGTAGATGATAGGATTGCAAAAAGACTCCTAGTCAATACTTCTGCTTTTTCGACCCCGGGAACAGAGTTTCCCCTCTTTTATTTTGATTCTCTAGCAGAAGCTCGCATTAATCGCCCCCTACTTGATCGAGTAGTTGCAATCAATGAAGCTTTTACACAAGCAGATCGTACGATGTGTTGCCTGAAAAAGATATGTAAGGCTGTCTGTCATTTTTTTGGATGGGGGAGTCCTGTGCAAAACACCATAGCGAAGAGCGCTGGTCAAGCAAATGAAATCCTGGCTCTATTGAATAGGGTGGAGGATAGACTTACTTCTCTTCAACGTGGGGCCTTTTTACTTGCTCTATATCAAGCAAAAAGAGCGTCTTTTCAAGAAGAAGCTAATCATCCACCTATTGGTCATGGTACAGAGGCGGATTATCATAACCATAATCTTGACGCCTTCTCTGCGCGCCAATGGAGTGACTATTTGAGAGCTAGATCCACTCTTGCATTGATGGATCAAGACCCTCAGTGGGCAGAGCATCAGGTAGATCAGTGTGACCTAGTAAAGTTGGCAAGCTTATAGCCTACTTTTCTAAGCTATTCTCTAATGGGCGGCAAATTGCCGCCCATTAGGCTGCTGCCGCAAAAAAAACGCTCGGATTGCAATCTAGGATATGTAATCAAGTCATTGATGGATATGATTATGACCTTTCTGAATGCTCCAATTGTAAGGAGAAAAAGTAGCAACATTCATTCCTACTGAAAAAACACCCTCAAACACCATTTAAAAAGGCAAATGCAGAGACGGGCTATACTTTTACTCAGCATTTTTTTTGACAGAAAACACTGTTTCTGCAGTCATCTTTCACCTTGCAGGGTGCTGGTGAGTAGATAAAATATGTAAAGCATGGGA
>JAGOSM010000043.1 GCA_018062315.1 Simkaniaceae bacterium
AACTACTCCAGGAACTTCTCCTCCTTCGAGAAAACTACGCCCATCGCTCACATTTTCTCCAGGGCTATCAGCTCGAATGGCCTCAAGAATTTGCTTAACATCTCCTGATCCCAAAAGATAATCGACTCCAGGATGGGCTGCCTTAATGCTATCTTTGTGGGTTTGAACCATACACCCTGTAACAACTACCTTGGCTCCTGCCTTTTTGCCTTGATAGACATTCCCAATCGTCTCAAGAGATTCATCCCTTGCAGCCTCTAGAAATCCACAGGTATTGATCACAATATAATCGGCTTCTTCTAAAGAAGCAGCCACTTCATAGCCCGCTTTAAGAAGTAACCCAATCATCACCTCGGTATCAACCAAGTTTCTGGGGCAGCCGAGACTTACAAAAAAAATTAAATTACCTGTAGAAATCTTAAACATAATGCATATTTTATAAATAAATCTAACGATTAAGTCAAGTAAAGTAAAAATGACTTCAAATAACGCCCCTCGGGATGAAATAAATTAAGGGGGTGATCAGGGGCATGAAAGCTCTCATGAATCACCTGAACCTCTCTTTCTGCCTTTTCTGCTGCTTGGAAAAGGAGAGTCCGAAATTCGGCCTCATCTAAATAATAGGAACAGGAGCAGGTCAATAAAAAACTTCCCCTGGGCATTTTAGACATCGCCTGGTGATTAATTTCTCGATACCCCCGAATCCCCTGAGCTAAGTCTCTTTTTTTCTTTACAAAGGCAGGGGGGTCGAGGATGACAAGGTCGTAGTTCAAAGAATCATTTCGCAAAAAATCAAAGGCATCTTGTTCGATCCATTGAACAGGGACATCTGTCCCTCCATTCATATGGAGGTGTTCTTTTCCCATAGCAAGAGCTGCTGCTGAAATATCGAGAGAATCAACGGCTGCAGCCCCTCCTTGAAGGGCATAAATAGAAAAGCCTCCAGTGTATGAAAAACAGTTGAGAACTTTGCGCCCCCGGCTCATCTTCTTAACAAGAAGTCTCATTTCCCTTTGATCGAGAAAAAAGCCAGTCTTTTGCCCTTTTTCCCAGTTCACCCGAAAACGGACTCCATTTTCTATAATCTCTATATTTTCACAGGGAGTTCCCGCAAGGACTTTAATCTGATCTTGAAGCCCCTCTTCTTTTCTTGAGCCGGAGGACGATTTTTCAAAAACCCCCTTCCAGACTCCCTTTTCCATCAGGTAAGTGACGATTTTTTCTTTAAGAAGATCTATTCCAAGAGTTCCACTTTGAAGGACCAGGTACTCTCCATATTGATCTATCACAAGACCCGGCAAATGGTCTCCCTCTCCATTCACAAGGCGAAAAGCATTGGTTTCTTGAGGATGAAAAAGGGCTTTTCTAAGGTTAATCGCCTGATCGAGGTGGCGACAGATCCCCTGCCAAGGATCTTCATCTCCAAAAGAGACAATTCTACCCGCTAAACTTTGTTTTGAGTGAAAATACGCATGCCCTAAAAGATCTCCTTTCGAAGAACAGACGGGATATATTGCCCCTTCTTGATACCCCTTCGGGTAGGATTCAATGGCCCCTGAAAAAATCCAGAGATGGCGATTGCGGAAAATGACCTCTTTTCCCCTTTTTAAAATGACATTCTGTTCCAACTTAAGGGACTCCTAGCAGTGTGCGGTATTTATCATAAAGTTCTCGAGAGGTTGTTACAATCCCCTCTTCAGTAATTTGATTTTCTTCTCCAAGAACAACACTCCTTGGCTTGATCAAATTCAAGTATTTTGATTTGAGGCGAGAGAAGCGATACTGTTTGACCCATTCACGCCGTTCCTCCCCTTTGGAAAGGTATGTGTCATAATTTTCATACACATCGCGCAAAGCTTCTGTTGCATCTTCAATGGAACAATCATACGACTTTCCAATGACCTCATCAAACCAATTATAATAGGCGGGGATTTCTTGTTCTGCAGCGACTCGTCTCACGAGCTCACTTTTGCAGATAGTGGATTGTGCTGTATTGTCGGTGACAATAGCAGGGATGCCGAGCGCCATAGATTCTCTCGGTTGAATGGAAAACCCTTCTCCCGTCGATAAACTTACATAGCAATCTATATCTTCAAATACTTTGACATAAAGAGGTCTCTCTAAAACCATTTCTGTAAAATCCACATTCGTGAGACCTAGATCCTGGATCGCTTGTTTGATTCCATTTTTTGTGGCAAGATCGGCATAGCGGCTATTGATTTTCAATCTGACATCGGGAGAATTGCCGAAAGCTGCATGGAAGGCCTGGATTAATTTAAGTTGATTTTTCCTCGGAAGGGCTGCACTGAGATTTGCAAATACCATGGGGGTATTGCGCTTGATCTTGAGTGGTTTCTGGAAAAAGTCTTCCAGATTTAATCCGAGGGGGATTTCGAAAATGGGGATCGTCACTCCGCTATTTTTATACACATCTACAAAAAACGGATCAGGAACAACAACGGCATCGAAATAATAATTGAGAATGGGCACCCATTCTGTGGGTATCCGATCTGATTCAAACATGGAGTAAGCAATACGAATCTGCTCTGGATTTTTCAGAGTTTGCAGTTTTTTATAAGCAGTCCCCCCTTTGACACCGAAAGAATCCTCAAAGAAAATCACTTTCCCAAGCCGTTTAGGGCGAAATTTCAGAAGATGATGGACTTTACTTTGAAAGCCATGTAATCGGATTTGGGTTGTGGGAATAAGTCCAATAGACACTTCCCCACTTAAAGCTTCCATCAGATCCAAAGACTGCCTTCCAATCCCATCTGACATATCGACAGGGCCGATCACCGTGAGATAGGGGCGGTGGATGACAAAAAAGTAAAAAGCACCAGCGCCAAGAGATCCCACTAATGCGATTAACAAAAACAACTTTCTTTTTAGCACACCGGCACTCCCATCTATTGAGGTCTCAGTGTAGCAAAAAGAAAGTCATGGAATCAACTACTTCCGATTAACGAACATCTCTATCACAAAACCATTCACCCGTTCATCTCCATCATCTCGAACATAAACGAGGTAGAAGTGGGCTTCTCGAGTCGGATCCACCATCCGTAGTCCTGCTGTATTGGGAGACATCACGCATCGACCTCCAACAGGGTGGATATACACTTCCTGTGGGGTAAGTGAATTAAATGCAACAGGGTGATGCCAGTCGCCTGTCAATGGAGCTACATTCTCAGCCTCAAAAACTCCCATAGGCACCCATTTTTGACGATCATAGGTGAACCTTCCTTCTGCTCCCTCATGGACAGAATGATGGGTGAACACCTGAAATCGGTGCGCATCTCCAAGTCCCTCGGGCCTTTCTTCACAAGCTGAAAACTGATGCTCAAGAGGAGTTTCATGCCTCATCGTATGAAAATGGAGTGTACTGATTTTATGTGGCACAAGAGCTCTTGATACGCTCTCTGGAATCTCTCTAAATTTGCTCACTGGGTGACGAGTATTCAAAGACCAACTGCCAGGTAAAATCATATTCGCCCCGTCAGGCTTAATGATATAACAACCGAGTTGTAAAGGTCCTTCCCTGCTCGATAGAGCCGGGCACACTGCATAGAAAGGTTCAGATTCAAATGGGGTACCCGATCCTGCAGCACTCCAAACTCCCTCTTTTCCCATCGCTCGTACAACTGTCTGCGTTGATTTAAGCGCATGATACCATGCTCCCCAATCAGAACCTTCAATTCCTAATACCGCTTCTACGTTCTCTTGAGTTACAGGGGCTCCCCGTGCTAAAACAGCGCGTCTTGCTCCTGGGATATGGTCATTCAGTCGATCTAAAGCAAACTGAACTCGACCATGATCACCTGGCGTCACGGTAAGAACATGTTGTAAATAAGCCAAAGGATTCAAAGCAATTTGAGCAGCTTTCATTACCCGCAAAGGATTGTCCCCAAGATGATGCTCTGACCATCCCCATTCCTCAACACGTATATCTGCTGAAAGATCCCAATAAACTCCTAAAATCTTCGTAGAAAGGGGCACTTGATAAACAGCAGCATGTAGTTCGTCATTATTCGCATTCCTCATTACTGCAAGGGCTAGGGATGTTAACGGATGGTAGGGAGATTTTCTTCCGTGCTCTAAAAAAGTTGCTGCATCTATTTCACCACCAACCTCAACAATCACACGATAATTTTCTACAAGATCGTACAATGTGCCTATCATTTTCTACCCACTCTATCTCGGAACAGCCGATTTACCTTCTCTGCACTCATGAGAAGAAAATGAGATCCCTCTTGGAAAAAGGGATTTTTAAGCATAAACTCATCCATAGTAAGTGTATGACGAGCTAGTTCAGCTTTTTGTCTTTCTAAAAAAGGAATCAGCTGTGATCGTATTTCTTCCATAGAAAAGCCAAAACCATCCTTCCCGAGTTCTACCAAATGTCTGCAATGTTCTAAAGATGTTGAAATCTCGCGCCGATCCCTTCCACTTCCTACAGCAAGCGTATACTGAAAAGGAGGTCTTTCTGCTATTACGGCATCTGTCAACAATAACCTAGGATCTATAGGAGGTTTATTGTAGTCATCTCGCAAAGATTGAGCCACTTCTAGGAGAGTCATCCCTTCTGGATTTAACCCAAAACCTGTGAATTTTCTGTCTCCCAAATAAATAAGATTCATTCCCATAGAACAACCATCTGGGTGTTTCTTTGTATACTCAGGAATGTTCGCAAGGTAATATGTTTGCCCTATAATGAGATCTTTAGGAAGTCGCCCTGTAATCGATGAAGGATATTTCCTCGGAATTTTATCCATAACAAGTGTAGAGATATCAAAAGCCTCGGGATTAGGGCAGGATCCTATTTGTAGTCGTTTAGGAGCCTGTGCACGAATAATCTCATCAAATCCTTCCTCTCCCCAAACATCTATCAGCACTAGGTGTTCGGCTAATATCTGAACCCCAGCACAGTCTAAAAAAGTAGTTGTTTGTTGTAATGCTTTTACAGCTTTTGATGGAGAAAAATCTCCTTCTTTCATAATTAAAGAGTCATAGCTCCATCCTCCTATGAAATCCCCTCTTATCCTCTCCCAGAATTCCTTGGGTCCCATTGCAGAATAAAAATACCCATTACGCCTTAGCATTGTTTCTATTTTTTTAGGATCTCCCCCTGGTATGCCAGCATATGTAATAGTGCCTTCTACTTTACGAAAAGCAACAGCATAGTCGTTATTATAAAAAATACCGGGTTTCAAGCACCTTGTTTCTTCATCCACAATCCCTGTATATTCACGGGTCATTAGTTCAAAACAAGGAGTAATAATTTCTTTGAAGTGATGCACAAACAATTCTTGAACTCTCTCTTGCGTGACACTACCCCGATCAGTCGAGGCTCCCGATCCCCCGGCACCGGCACACGGCGTTGCTACTGCTGCTAATTCCATACAAAAAAACCTTTTTAAATTGATTATAAACAGTATTATATCACATTAATTAAAACTACAGAATAATTAAATTTATTATTATATTTATAAATTCAAATTATTTGTTGAATCCAACGATTTAGGGTTGGTCTGAGGTTTTGGTCGTCAATAAAATGAATAAGGCTTGTTCGTAAGTCATTCTGACCAAATAAACTTAGAGAATGGAGCATTTTTCCAAGGCGTACCTGGTAATTGGTCCATTTTTGCCGATCTGTTGTAACAACCTGTCCCGTCTCCAAATCCCACCCCCAGGATTTAGCGACTAAAATAACTCCATCTCGATAATTTCTTATAAATTCAGGATCCCGTTTTAAGGCGTCAATATCCCCACTACTCACCTTATAAAGGTCCCCTTGTCCTGCACTGCCCCTATCAACGGGAAACATCCACCAATCAAACCCACTATCGGGATGGGCTGTATGCTGACGTAAGTGCTCCCATTCTCCATTTTGAGCCAATCTTTGAAGCTTTAAGAGGTGATCCCTCTGCTTATCTTTCAAACCTTGAATCCCTATAAACCCGGGCATATGAACGATTTCCTGAGAATATTCCGCTAAATGAACCACTCCAAATACAAATAAGTACAGTCCACCCGTAATTGCAGTTAAAGCAATATTTGTAATGATAGACAAAATTTTATCCTGATCTGAATGCGTGTAATGAAATGGATGAAATAAAAAATTGAATCTTTCAATATTCATATGCACATTATAATGTGTTTATGTTGTTACAAGCAAGGGAACGGGTGACAATTGACCGCTCTTTTCCGTAACCGCTCCCGTATGCGTAACCGTAACCGAAAGAAAATTTCAAATCGGTTACGGTTACGCATACGGGAGCGGTTACGGAAAGGCCCATCCTTAGAAGAGGGCTATTGACTATTTCCCTGTCATCCTCTAGATATCAAGTAGGTATCTATGAAGATCGGAAAAAGTGCTTATCTCTTACTTTTTTATTTTGCACTCACTTCATGCTCAAAATCTTTGAGAAAAGCAGAATCAAACGACATTCTTTCTACTCCCCCTCTTACCTCCTCCTATGAAACGGCTCTCGCAACACACCACTTTCAATCGGGAAATTGGCCCGATGAAAAATGGTGGACCCTTTTTGCCTCCAAAGAACTCAATGATTTAATTGACACTGCGCTTCTCGATAACCCCTCACTCCAAGCGATTAAACAACGGGTCGATTTTGCTAAACAAGAAGCCGTAATTACAAGATCCCGCCTTTTCCCTTTTCTCTCTTTTGATGCAAATGAGGGTTGGCAGTACTTAAGTAAAAATAGCATTCCTTATCTGTTTAATCCGTCTCTTGGATTTACCCCCAATGTCGTAGATCTCTCCTTTTCTTTTAATTACGAATTTGACTTCTGGGGAAAAAATCTCAATCTCTACAGATCTTCTCTCAGCCAGGCACAAAGTGAAAAAGCAGAAAGTAGCCAAGTAGAACTCATTGTAACGACAGCTCTTGCTCAAACCTATTTTGCCCTCAAAATGAATCTGGAAAGAAAAAAACTCTATGACCGTTTACTTCTTATCCAAGAAAATCTCTTTTTTCTCCAAAAGCTTCTTGAAGAAAATGCTCTCATTTCCTTTCTTCCTGCTCCCCTTTCTGCCGAACACATTCAAGAAGTGAAAAAACATCTTTTTTCCCTAAATGAAGAAATTGCAGCCAATGTCCACGCTATCAACGCCCTCATAGGAAAAGGACCAGATCATCCACTCGATATCAACGAACCCCTTTCCTCTTTCCCTATTGCCCTTTCTATTCCCGAGAATCTCTCTTTAGATCTTCTTTCTCGAAGGCCTGACCTCATGGCTGCCATCTGGAATGTCAATGCAAGAGCCCACGATGTAGGCGCCGCTTTTGCCGATTTCTATCCAGATATTAATCTAAAAGCGCTCCTTGGTCTAAGTAGCATCGGCTTTGACCACCTCTTTAGATCCCGCAGTGAAACAGGAGGCCTTTTTCCAGCTATCCACCTCCCTATCTTTACAGCAGGAGCCATCAGAGCGAATGTGAATGCAAAAAGAGCCCGCTTTAATCAAGCCGTCTTCGATTACAATACCCTCCTCTTAAAAAGCACACAGGAAGTGGCCGATCTTCTCGTCATCGTCGATGCCCTTTACAATAAACGGGAAAGTCAAAGAAAAATTGTTGAAGCGGCTAATTTCCGTTTCCATCTCACTGAGCTCAATTTTGAAAGCGGTTTAGATAATTTACTTGAGGTGTATCGCTTTGAAACAGCTCTTATTGAAAAATCTTTAGAAGATATTGAACTCATGTATTTTCAATACGTTGCATCCATTAAACTCATTAAATCACTAGGTGGCGGGTACATAGCAAAATGAAAAGAGTAGTAAAACATCCCATTATTATTTTATGGCTTGGTATTTTTAGCTTTGGTTTTTTGGGGCTAGGGTTGTGGGAAATCTATTCCCATTTTTATGCGTATACAGATGACGCCTACGTGGAAGGGAATAAAATCTATATTATGCCGCTCCATGATGGTTTCATCACCGACATTTATACCGATGACACCTTCTTTGTCAAAAAAGGAGATGTGATCATTCAACTTGATGAAACAGATGCTCGCCTCACTTATGAAAATGAGAAAGCTCTTTTAGAAAAAGTGGTGCGAGAAGTGTGCCAAACATTTCACCGCGCCTTTGCCTATGAATCTGATATTGAAGTGAGAAAAGCAGAGCTCATCAAAGCAGAGCAAGATTGGCAGCATCGGATTGCTGTCATCAAACAGGGAGGCGTTTCTCTAGAAAATTTAGAGCATGCTGTCGCCGCTTTAAGAGCAAATTACTATTCTATGAAGGAAGTAGAAAGTCTTTACTATAAAGAAGCCGCCCTCATTCAAGGGAGATCGATCACAGATAACCCTTTTGTCAAAAGTCAAATGGAAAAATTAAAAATTGCATGGGTTAATCTCTATAGATGTAAAATTTATGCCCCTGTAGATGGATTGATCGCACAAAGAACAGCCCAAGTGGGGATGTGGTTTAAAGCAGGAGATCCTCTTCTCAGTTTAATCCCCCTTGATCAAATTTGGGTGAATGCCAACTTTAAAGAAACCCAAATGAAACGAATGCGCCTTGGACAGGTGGTAAAAATCACCTCAGATCTTTATGGAAGAAGTGTCGTTTATGAAGGAAAAATTGTGGGGTTACCTGGAGGAGCTGGGAACGCCTTCTCCCTCTTACCTCCTCAAAATCTGTCGGGTAATTGGATTAAAATTGTCCAAAGACTTCCTGTAAGGGTTGCTCTAAATACAGAAGCCCTAAAAAAATATCCCTTACGCCTCGGACTTACGATGAAAGCAACGGCGAAACTCTCAGGATCTCATGGGGGACTGGTTCCAACTAACTCAAATGGATCGCCCCATTATACCACAGAAATTTTCAGGAAGGAGGAGATCGGGGTAGATGAGGTGATTGCGGCAATTTTAGATGCAAATATTGACTCATCACTTCAACCCTTTCGAGAATCTCCTTTTGAAACCAAAAAAATGACGATGGTTGATGAAAAATCCGACTAAAAGTTTTTTATTTGCCTGTTTTGGGTTAGTTTTTTGTGTCATCTATGGATTTGCTGAAACCAGCATGGCTTCTCTTTATATTTTAGGAAGTCTTGGGGGATCTCCCGATACCGCCTCTTATTCAGTCGCTTTCTACGGTGTGGGCAATGCCCTGACCCTTCCCCTTGCCCGTTATTTAGGAAGGTTGTATGGGATCAAACCCATGTTACAGTGGTGTATTCCCCTTTTTATTATCATGACCTTCATCTCGAGCTGTGCATCGACCTATCCCCTTTTTATTTTTCACCGCCTTCTGCAAGGGTGTGCTTCTGGGCCCATCATGATTCTCATTACGATGCTTCTTACAAAACTTTCAAATGATGAGGAAAAAAGGCATTTTATTCAGACTATTGTTATTGTTCTGATTTCAGGGTCTATTCTCGGTGCTGCCATTGGGGGAACCCTTGCCTATTTTATCAATTGGCAAATGATCTTCTATGTAGATACCCTCCTTTTGCTTGTGATGTCCTCTCTTCTTTTTTACAACTTAAGAAATGAACCTTCCACTACAGAAAAAGTTTCCTTTGATGTGCTGGGGTATTTTTATTTTATCACTGCAGTGATGTCAGGGTCTCTTTTTGTGATTCTAGGGCAAGAGCTCGATTGGTTCACCTCTCGTTTCCTGGTTTTTCTCCTCTTTATTTTTGTTTTATCTTTTCCCTGTTTTCTGATTCGGACATGGAACCATCCTTATCCTGTCATCCACCTTAGGTTGTTAAAAGAGGGAAATGTGGCGATGGGACTTTTTCAAGTCGCCTTTCTCTTTTCAGCCTATTTTGGCATGGTCATCCTTATCTCGTTATGGCTTCACCTTTATGTAAGCTATACCATTGCATGGGTCAGTATTGTCCTTGGGATCATGGCACTTTCGACCATCTCAGTGATGTTTTTGATTGAGTACCTAAGCCATCGAAGTAATATGATTTTTCTTTTTATTGCCATTCTACTCCTTGCCATTTCCTGTTTTTACACCGCTGATTTTGATGTCGATGTGGACTTTAGAAGGATTGCGATTTCGAGGATTCTGGCAGGAACTGGCTTTGCCCTTTTTCTCCCTCCCCTTCTCTATTTGATCCTTGCTGCGGTTCCCCCTCTTGAGGGAATTGATGGCCTCACTCTCTTTCAAGTAGTTAGAGCAATTGCAAGCGGTTTAGGAACAGCTATTTACACAACAATATGGCAAAGACGAGATGTGTTTTTTCACTCAAGATTAGGGGAAGGGCTTACCTCATTCTCCCCTCTGACGCGTCAATTTTTTACGAAGCTTTCCCCTTTCGATTTAGTTGAGGGGCAGGAGAAGGCTTCTTTAGCGCTCGCTCTTGAAAAGCAAGCGGAATCGCTAGCGCTCAACGATACTTTTTTTGCGATGGGGGTGATCATGTTGATCTTATTTGTTTCCCTCACTTGCTTTTATAGCCTTCCCTGGGGTAAAAGGGGACAAAAAGGAGTCTCCTTATGAAGTATATTTTATTGTTAGGTCGTTTTTTATTTTCCTCTATTTTTATTCTGAAGGCATTTGATCATTTTAACGCAAAGAGTATCGCTCATGCAGCGAGCATGGGGGTTCCAATGCCCTCTTTACTTGTTCCTGTAGGAAGCCTTCTCATTTTACTTGGGGGATTGAGCATTCTTTTCGGTTATAAATCCCGCTGCGGAGCCTGGCTACTTGTCATCTTTCTCCTTCCCACAACCCTGATGATGCACCCCTTCTGGAAGATGGAAGGTGGGTATGCAGTGATGATGGAAACCTATTGTTTTCTTAAAAACGTCTCCCTTTTAGGGGCAGCTCTTATGATTACTTATTTTGGTTCTGGACCACTTAGCCTTTGTTGCTGCAAAAAAACAAATTGCAAATAAATTATATTAAATTGTAATTATTAATTAAAAGGAGCTGGTTTTATGGATATTAATCGTGTTTCTGGAGTCAATTCATCAATGTTGCCTCCTTCCTCATCACCGATTGAGAATAACCTAATTCCAGCTCTGCAAACTTATATAGGTGTTTTAGATCTTGAGAATAGCTCGAAAAATCCTCCTCCTCCGAGTGATGTGTGTGGGACGATAGCAGGGCTTGCTCCTATGCTTCAAGCGTTAAAGGATCCAGCGATTTCGAATATTCTATCAGGGCTACAAAGTCCTCAGGGGGATCTAGCGACTCTCATGAACGATTATTTGGGAAATAAGCCGGCTTATAATGGAGAAGTTCAAGGACTCCTTTCGAAGGTAAGCGATAGTTTAGGGGAGATTTTAACTAGGCTCCAGTCGGGATCTGTTACCCTATCTACAGCAGACTATGATATGGCAGTTCAAACGATGGTGAATAATTTTATGTCTGTGATGAATGGATGGGGAGGAAATCCTTGCGCTCCCGTACCTTCTCCTACATTCCCCGCTGAATTTTGTGGGGAGAGGGCAGCGGGGATGGCTAATGCGATTCAGTACCTATGCTATTCTCAGAATCCACTACCCGTCTTATCAAATATCCATGATGCCCTCACTGATTTTTTCACCCCCAATGGGTTACATGACCCTGCAGATCTAACGACGATTGCCTCTGCTATGCCTACTTTAGTGCACCATTTTATACACGATTTAGGTCTAGTTAATTGCCCACCTTACCACCCTAACCAACCTTATACCCCCCCTCCCTACGGCAGCTAATCATTTATAACTTAAGGAGAAAAAACATGAGTATTAACCCAGTATCAGGAACTAGCCCGATTTTTCCGACCGATTCATCAACCCCGCCTTTGAAACTCATCTCCAATGCATTAAATGCTGTCTTAACTCAGGCGGAGCAAACCATTACTTCAATGGGGGGGGGGGGGGATCATTTGGCTTTTAAATTGGGTGGAAGTTTCGGTGTATTTTCTCCTATTTTA
>JAGOSM010000094.1 GCA_018062315.1 Simkaniaceae bacterium
AATGACTTTATCTTCATCGAGAGCTCCGTCAAACCACCATTTAAACTGCTCAGCTGCCTGGTAAACAAACATTTCTTCACCATAAATAACTGGGCATCCCTTTTTTTTAGCGTAATGGATAAGCGCTGTTTCTCGAGGGAGGGTAATCATATCAAATACTAATTTACCCTCTTCTATCCAATGAGGATTGATGGGAATTTCTTCATATACTGGGGTGGTATTAATTAAAATATCATAGGGTTCTCGATCAAAAATCTGCCTAAACTCATTTTTTTGAATAGAGCGGTTATAAAATTTAACACGGGCCCCTCTTTGAGAAGCCTCTTGCATCACCCCTTTAGCGGCCCCCCCAGCCCCAATAAAAAGGAGCTCCTTTCCTTGAATCGGCATCCTCTTTTCAATCGCTTGTATGGCACCTATTCCATCGGTATTTCTCCCCTGCCACTCTCCCTTTATTTTTTTTAAGGTATTCACAATGGCGCCAGGAAGTACTTTTTCTTTATGAGGGATTGTCACGCTAAGTCCTTGAAAAGGGAGAGTGTCGATCAACTCGAAAAAGGATTTAAGCTCCCCCTCTTTAACGGACATTTTTACATATATACTGTTTAGGTTAAATGCTTTAAATACTTGATTATGAGTGTAATGGCTTGGGCTAAATGTCACAGGATCCCCTATTAATCCATAAATTTGTGTGTCTCGGTTACAGGGATAGAGTTCTTGTAGGGATAGCTGTCCGGGGGCTGAGGGGGCTCCTACAGGGATAAAGTTAAAGGTTGATCCGATGAGAGGGGCTAATTGCCGGGTTATTTTCCCTTCCTCTCCCATGCAAATTCCGGTGAAGTGGCTCTTCCCTTTGACATAATGGAGCATGCGCAATGCATCTAGAGTAGAATGGGCCATGGTGGCCACTTTTTGTTCATCTGCTTCAAATAAGGGAAGCTTTTCGAGATCTAGAGGGGTTTCGTGAAAATTGTGATAAGAACAAATGACCTTGCACCGTTTTCTGACTTCAGCGACAAAAGGGAGGGGGGTTCGGTAGTCAAGATCGATATATTCAGGTTCTAGATCCAAAAGGGACCTAATCATGTTCTCTGAGGCTCCTGGGTAGGTAAAAATCACACGGCGCCCCTTCATCAAGGTTTTAATTTGATCCAATTCAATGGAAGGAAAAGCGTCCAACCTGAATTCATACATATCTCCTTGAGTGAGAGGCACTTCAGAATTAAGGAGAACCATCACTTTAAACATAGGTAGAGAGTTCCTCAAATTTTTTATGAAATTCGGTGCTATCGGGTTGAAGGACGAGTTTTTTAAGATCAGCAATGACCTGTTCTAAGTGGTCTAGGATAGCTGGGAAGAAGGAATTTTCCCTTTGAATGGAGGCGTAGAGTGCTGGAGAGCCCGAGAGAATCCGCCTTGCGAGATTGAGTTGCATGTCGTAGGTCGGAGTAGCAAAGGGGGACAGTTCTTTAAGGGGCATTTTTTCTTTGAGGAGTGTGATAAAGGCCATATTGATAAAATGAACTAAGGCCTGAGTCATCGCCATCATTTCGTCGTGGTGTTCTGGAGTGGTTTCGATGATTTCCGCCCCTTGAAACCAGGATAAGACGATTTCTTTCCATGGGCCTGGGCGTACTGGGCAAAAGGCTAGATGTTTACCTTGTAGGGTATCGATAGAAGGACCAAAGAGGGGGTGCATTCCAATGACAGAACATTTTGCCTTTAGCATGGCAGCACAGGGGGCCATTTTTAAGGAAGTGATGTCGAGGAGAAGCTGGTCCTCTCTCATAAGAGGGGCTATTTTTTCTAAAATCTCAAGGGTGTCTTGGATAGGGACACCAATCATAAGGACATCCACGCGGGGAATGAGGTCGAGGGTTTCTTTATCATTGGATGCTGTTTCTATGGGGCAAGGGAGGAATTTTTGAAGTAGGGACCCCATCCTCCCCTCACCGCCTACCATACCTATTTTTATCTCTTTCACTATCAACCATTTAAAAAATTTGATTTACATATTTATCCATCCATGCTAAAATTAAGTTATTATAAATGCAATAGAGATGCGCGTGTTCACTTTAAAAAGACAGATTCAGCCTTCCGCTCCTTCTGCCTGCAGCGCTTACTTTTGGTATTTCTCTACTTTTTATGGCGCTTAGCGCCATATCTATTTTATCCACCTCACGCCCGTCCTAGGTCCCAAGAAAGAGTTGAAAAAAAACTAAAGTGGAGAAGTTTATGCTTAAGGAAGCAGGATTAAAAACAGATTCTAAGAGAACAGTGATCAAGATAGGTAATGTCTTGATTGGTGGGGATGAGGTCATTATGATGGCAGGTCCCTGTGCGATTGAGAGTGAAGAGCAGCTGATTGAGATTGGGCTCTCTCTAAGAGAGATGGGGGTACCGATTTTAAGGGCTTCGGCATACAAGCCGAGAACATCGCCCTATGCCTTTCAAGGGCTTGGTGAGGAGGGGCTCAAGATGCACCTCGCAGCGAAGAAGCACCATGGTCTTTTGATAGAGACAGAAGTGATGGATCCTAGGGATGTAGCGATTGCAGCGAAATATGTGGATATTTTGCGTGTAGGGGCGCGGAACATGCAGAACTACGATCTTTTGAAGGAGCTCGGGAAGTGTGGGAAGCCGGTGATTTTAAAGCGGGGGCTTTCAGCGCATATTGAAGAGTGGCTTTTAAGTGCTGAGTACTTAATGGCGCACGGGAATCCCGATGTAATTTTATGTGAACGAGGAATCCGGACATTTGAGACATTGACAAGATCTACCCTGGATGTGAGTGCAGTGGCGATTGCAAAGACTCTGACCCATCTTCCGATTATCATTGATCCATCTCATGCAGCGGGAAGGCCCGATATTATTCCAGCTCTTTCAAAAGCAGCGGTTGCGGTGGGGGCAGATGGTCTTTTAATTGAGGTTCATCCGACGCCAGCCCTTTCGAAATGTGATGCAAAGCATGCCCTATCCCCGGCTGAATTTCGGGTATTACAGCATGAAGTCGCGAATGTGGCGCGGGCTGTTGGAAGGTCGATGAATGAAGAGGCGATTACATGGTGACGCTTGCTGCATTAAGGGCTCTTATTGACGAAGTGGATCGCAACATTGTTGATCTTGTCAAGAAGCGTGGGGAGATTGTGCGACAGATCGG
>JAGOSM010000095.1 GCA_018062315.1 Simkaniaceae bacterium
AAGCGCCCCTTTTATGCCTACCCAAATGATGAAAATAAAGACCTCACTAACACATTTGACCTCCTCTGTGCTGGCACAGAAATCACTTCTGGAGGGCAAAGGAGGCATACTTATGAATCGATGCTCGAAGGGATCCTCTCCAAAGAAATGAATCCCAATGCATTTGAAGATTACCTCAGCATTTTTAAATATGGAATGCCTCCTCATGGAGGATTTGGTATGGGTCTCGAAAGGCTCACCATGACCCTTCTTAAACTTAAAAATATTCGAGAAACTTCCCTCTTCCCTTCAGATCCCAAACGGATTGCCGGAGTACGCATCAAAGCCCATCTCTTTTTTGGCGCAGAAAATGTGCGCAATGAAATCATCCGTATCCTAAAAGATCGAGACATCGAATATCAATACCTGATACACGAACCCACTCCTACCTCAGAAGATTCGGCAAGAGTCAGAAATACAGCTCTCTCTGATGGTCTCAAAGCGCTAATTCTCAAAGGAAAAAATAGCAAAAAAAATTACCAATTCGTTCTCGCTTCCCATCAAAAATTAGATATGAAAGCTGTTTCAGAACTTGTTGGGGAAAAATGTGAATTTGAAGACCCCGATGTCATTTTTGAACGATTTGGCCTCCGTGTAGGAGGTATTCCTCCTTGGGGGACCCTTCTCAATCTCGACCTCTTTTTTGATACAGCCACCGAAAAAAATACTGTCGCAGCATTCAACTGCGGACTTCCCACAGAATCGATCGTCATGCCCTACAAAGAGCTCATACATATCCTCCAACCTAAATTCGCCTCCTTTGCAAAAGAAATGTGAAACGCACGATATAAAAATATTTAATTGTCAAAATCGGCCTAAAACCCTATCCTGAAGTGGATCCCACATTAATGAAATATTAAGGAGGTCCAATGAAGATGAAAATAATCGCCGCATGGCTGATGTGTGGTAGCGCTCTATTTGCTACTTTCCCTACAGACGTTAAAACGACCGCTCTCGATTTTATCCAAACTAGTGCTCTTTTGCAACCCATTGATAAAACGCAGTTAACTGCAGCTATCACTTCACTTTGTGATACTGGGTATGTCGAATTTACTAATGATGTCAACCATTCCATGGCAGATCTCACCCTAGGGGTGATGGAGATGAGTTTTGCTTTAATGGCAAGGCAGAATCAAGTTAGCATGATTTATGGAATTTCGCTACATCCCCTTCCCGATCTATCTATCCGTTATAATGGGTATACGCCCGATATCTCAAGCCCTCTCTTGACCCCAGAAAAAGTGGCCTCTGTTAATTTAAGAGTTCAGGCAAGTGAAGCCATTCTCTCATCTCCTGGTGCAGCAGGCTGGCTCTATTTCTCTTATTCATCAGATGCCCTCACTGCTTTTCAAGCCAATCCCAATAATCAAGCCCAGGCAAGCAACATTCAAAATGTTCCCCTTAACCATCCTATGTTAACAAGGGTTCCCTTAGTTGCAGCCCCGCCTGCAAATCTAGAAGGAGTTCTGTACTATGTTCGAGATATGACAGGGCGTATCTATCATTTTGCAACTAATATCCCTGATCAAACCTCAGAATCTCCCACCACCCTCAAAATGTGGTTCCTCTTTAATAAGGATCCGATCGGTATAAATTACACTAATGCCTTCCACCAATTCTTTCTCATGAATCAGGGTGGCTACCAATAAAGTGCCTTCCCCGTCCCTCCCCCTTCAGGGAGGGACTCTTTCTTGTATATAATTATAGCCATATGATATGTCCCTAATTAAGGAGAAAATAAGATGCATATGGGTGGTCATATACTGCGTTTCTTTCAATGGATTTGCCGTTTTAATTTTGGTAATTTTGAAAAAGAAGAATTTAAAAAATTCCTCAGAATGGGGCTTATTTTTGCCCTAATTATCGGCGTCTATTGGACTCTACGTCCTCTGAAAGATGCGGTATTTATTCAACTTGTGGATAAACTCCACTTACCTTATGCAAAAACTGTCTCAGTCATTGCCCTTCTTCCCATCGTGATGTTTTATACTCGCCTTTTAGAAAGAACCTCCAGAGAACGGATGCTCATTATCCTGCCCCTCTTTTATGGAATCGCGGTTCTTTGTTTTAGTCTTGCTATGCATTTTGTCCAAGCCCCTGCTGAGCACATAGCCACTCGCTCCTTCTACATTTCCATCGGAACAAAATGTCTTGGCTACCTTTGGTACCTCTTTGTAGAAAGCTTTGGATCTCTCGTTGTTGCCCTCTTTTGGGCCTTTGCTGCAGACTCCACTGAACCTGCACAAGCGAAAAGAGGATTTCCCATGGTCGTTGCCATTGGACAAGTAGGAGGCATTATTTTCCCCTATTCAGTAGGAGGACTCCCCCACCGCCTCGGCTATACAACAGATAGCATTTCTATGGTCATTCTCGGTTTACTCATCCTCCTTATGATTCCCTTAGTCCGCTACTTCTTAAGGGCCACCCCAGCAGATCTTCTCGTCTCTTTCCATGGAAAAAACGAACATGTTGAAGAAGTGCAACAAGAACCTGGATTTCTCGAAGGGCTCAAACTGATGCTGAGACATCGCTATCTTTTGGGTATTTTTGCAGCTAACTTTATCTACGAAGTTGTCGTCACCATCTTTGACTTTAACTTTAAAGTGGCAGCAGGAACTCTCTATAGTGGAGTAGGCCTTAGTAACTACCTCAGTCTCTATGCCTCAAGTGTCAATACCGTTTCTTTACTGTGCCTCCTTCTCGGGATTAGTAACGTCACTCGTTTTCTTGGAATTGGAGTTGCTTTAGCTGCGATGCCCATTATTGTAGGATGTGCTTTATTTGGCTTCTTGACGATCAATAGCCTCACCTTCCTCTTTGCCCTCATGGTCGGATCTAAAGCCATTAATTACGCCCTTAATGGACCTGCTTTGAAACAACTTTATATCCCCACTACCCCTGCTGTCCGATTTAAAGCTCAAGCTTGGATTGAAACGTTTGGATCCCGAGCTTCAAAAGAAGCGGGATCTCTCTTCAACATGTTACTTGCACCCCTTCAAAAATCGTTTGGTGCTGTAGTAGGTCGATCTCACTATCTCGTATTGAGTGGAACTCTCGGATTCCCTCTCTTAATTTTATGGTTTGTTACT
>JAGOSM010000010.1 GCA_018062315.1 Simkaniaceae bacterium
AGTTTGAGAAGGGCTACTTTGAGGCCCCCTTTTTCTAGGAGAAGAGCTATTGAGGCAGAAGTAATCCCTTTTCCTAAAGAAGAGAGGACTCCGCCGGTCATCATGATAAACTTCATGCTTAGAGAGTGTATCTATTCTGGCCCATTAATTCAACATGCGCTACATATAAATTATGTTGAAAAAAAGATTAAAGGCGGTTCCTTTCATGATCGCCGCCGCATTTTGTGTGGCATTAAGTGGAATGTCTCTTCGATTAGCCAATGGGGGGTTTGATGTTCCAACGCTTGTTTTAATGCGTACTGCCATCAGTTTGCTCTATATTTGTCTATTGACCCGTCGATTTATCTCTCTTTTCCCAACAAAGATCCTAAAAACGCATCTTTTTAGAGGGATCGTGGGAACAAGTAGTATTTTTGCCATGTATTACGGTATGAATATGGCAAGTTTAACGAATGCACTGACCCTTTATTTTACAGCACCTCTTTTTTTGCCATTTATTGCGTATCTCTGGAAAGGAATTAAAATTGAACATGCATTATGGCCGGGTATTGTTATTGCCTTTATTGGGGTGTTATTAGTGATACATCCCGATCAAGGAATTTTCGAGTGGGGATCAGATCTTTCCCTTTATGCGGGGATTGTAATGGCTTTGATGTTACTTGCAGTCCGGTATATGCATGAGACAGAAAAGAGTGAAACGATTCTATTTTATTTCTTTTTGATTTCTTTTGTTATAGCCCTCATTGTATGGCTATCTGTTTCTAGGGAGTTTCCGAGTACGCGAGAGGGGTGGATCTATTTGACGATAGCGGCTTTCTTTGGAGCTCTTTATCAACATATGCTGACTTTAGGTTCTAAATTTGCTCCAGTGCGGATGACAAGTCCCATTCTCTATTGTAGTTTAATTTTTTCCCTCCCCTTTGATTATTTTATCTTTCGCTCTATACCTGGCGAGCTTGAATGGATAGGGATTGGGTGTATTATTGTAGGGCTTGTTGTGCTTACATGGATGTTTCCCAGTGCTCCAACTGGGATAGAGAAGCAAAATCCTTGAGGGATCGTAAAAAAATTCCAGATTCTTTAGATTGGTTCGGCATGTAAATTAAAAATTTTATTTTAATTTATAATTAGTGATTTTAATTGTTATATTATTTATAATATATATATGGAGCCAATTAATCCAGAAGATTTAGTTCGTGATTGTTCCCCAGAAGCCTATTCTTTTAGTAGTCAATCTCGCTCAAGTGTCGAGATTGCTCGTGATGTGGTTTCTAAAATCGGACAAAAAGAATTAAAAAAAACCAGCGAACTATATAGAGAATATTTGGAATGTAGATTTAATACGTACAAATATAGTTCTGATGTTGACCCAGAGAAATTAGACTTAGATTGTGTAAAGAAAACAGAATATGTGGAAGTTCTTCGATTACTACAAATGTTTAATGGCACTGATCCGTCTCAATATTGTTTAGCATATCGAGTTGAAGATTCGATTGAGGGAATTCTCACAGCCAAACTGAATTCAATAACATCTAGTGTTCACATAGGTTGTCTTGTCACAGCTCCTTGGAATTTGGATATGACATCCCCTAATCTTGAGGATAAAAAACCAATAAGGGGAGTAGGTAGGGCGCTCATGCAAGGGGTTTATAGGTTAGCTGAGTCTGTCGAAAGAGAAAAAATATGCCTTAGCCCTCTGGGTCAATCAGCTACATTTTATACTGCGATTGGTATGCATGAAGAAGAGGGAACAATGGCGATGCGGGTGGGGGGCGATTGTTCCTCTCTGTTTTCTAGAGTATCTGTAGATATTATCTTGTGATTCAAAATCGCTTGACACTCGTAAATTTCCCTTTTAACATCTCTCGTTGTGAGAATGCTACTGCTGATCTTTACTTTCCTATCCTCAATAGCTTATGCGAGTGATTTTGTTGTCCTCGATATGAAGGATTATTACGATGAATCTCATCGATCTCAATTTATTAAAGAACTCTCTTCTGGTTTTCATGATGTAGGAGTTGTCATTGTGACAAACACCGGTATTAATAGAGAACTTGTTACCCGCGCTTTTCGAGCCATGGAACGGTTCTTTGCCCTCGATGAAAAAATAAAAAGAAAATATGAGGGTATTGATCATTACGAAAGGGGATACCTCCCTTTTCGATCGGAGAAAGGGATAGGAGCTGTCGAGGGGGATTACAAGGAAATCTATCACTTTGGAAAAGATAACAATCAGTACCCCATTGAAATCGATATCCAAGATTCTATTTCTCCTTATTTCAGAGAATTAGAAAACTACATGCACATTTTCCAGGAAGCCATAGCGATTTCTATGGGAATGCCAACTGGATTTTTCATCCCTATGACGAACGAAGGAGAGTCGATTCTAAGAGCCATCCATTACCCCCCTCATTTAGGGGTCTGGGCAGAGGAACATACCGATACCGACCTCTTTTCTATTTTCCCTAAGGCGACTCTAGATGGCTTAGAAATTAAAAACTCAGAGGGAAATTGGATTAAAGTCGATGTTCCTGAAGGGGGAATGATCATCACCGTCGGTCAGTTTTTGGAAAATCTTTCAAATGGCTATTTTCGCGCCGGAAGGCAGCGGGTCGTTTCTTATAAAAAACAGTTAGATCGGTATGCTCTCGGTTTTTTTGTCCATCCTAGAGACTCTATTTCATTAGCTCCTCTTCCTAAAATGATAGAAAAAACAGGGGGAATGAAAAAATATGGAGACCTCAATCGGAGAGAATTCTTGATTCAGACAATGCGTACTCTATATGATAGAACTGCTGAACCGAACCTCAAAGGAACCTCATGATTTCAGTTTTTGACCTTTTTTCTATTGGTATTGGCCCTTCTAGTTCCCATACAATGGGACCGATGCGCGCTGCTCGCCTTTTTGCAGAAGAGGTGCTGAGCCAAGCTCAAACAATTCAAGTAGAACTTTATGGATCTCTCGCTCTCACAGGAGAGGGGCATGGAACTGATAAAGCGATTTTACTCGGCTTAGAAGGGCATACCCCAGAGGGTGTCGATCCCGATAAGGTCGATGAATACTTAAGCCGAATTAAGGAAGAAGGAAATCTTCTCCTTCTTGGCAAAAAAAAGATCCCTTTTTCAATGGAAAATCTCCAATTTTGTAAGGGAAAATTCTTGCCATTTCACTCGAACGCCATGCGTTTTACTGCCAATCATTCACTTCGCCGCATTTTTTATTCGATCGGAGGGGGATTTATTCTCAAACACGGAGAAGAAAAAAGGGGACGTCAGGAAAAAGTGCCTTATCCCTTTGAAACGGCTGAAGAACTCCTATCGTACGGTATTCCGATCGGGGAACTGGTCATGGAAAATGAAAAAACTTGGCGCTCTGTTGTCGATGTCAAACGGGATCTATTGAGAATTTGGAACGTCATGCAGGGATGTGTTGTCAGGGGAGTTCAAACAGAGGGGATTTTGCCAGGAGGCCTTGAGGTCAGAAGGAGGGCTCCTGAAATCTATCGAGAACTCGTCCGTAGAGGTCAGAAATGTTATGAAGATCCTGCCTTGATCTTAGACTGGACCAGTGTTTTTGCTCTTGCCGTGAATGAAGAAAATGCTGCCGGAGGGCGCATTGTAACGGCTCCCACTAACGGAGCTTCAGGGATTATTCCCGCTGTTCTCCATTATTATCGCAACTTCATTCCCCATTTTTCCGAAGAAGGGGTGGTGTTATTTCTTTTAGTAGCTGGGGCTATTGGACAACTTTTTAAAAGTAGAGCGAGTCTATCTGCTGCAGAAGTGGGATGTCAGGGAGAGGTGGGGGTCGCCTGTTCCATGGCTGCTGCGGGCCTTGCTGCCGTTCTCGGAGGGACGAATGCTCAAATTGAGCATGCTGCTGAAATTGGAATGGAGCATAATTTAGGTCTGACCTGTGACCCCGTCGGTGGACTTGTCCAGATCCCTTGCATTGAACGAAATACGATGGGTGCTATCCAGGCAATTAATGCTGCAAGGCTCGCTCTTCTCGGAGATGGAAATCATAAAATTAGCCTTGATACGGTGATTGCAACGATGTATCAAACAGGGAAAGATATGGGGATGCAATATAAAGAAACGAGTGAGGGGGGCCTTGCCACCCACTACCGTTCCGCCTCAGTTTCTGTAAACCAACCGGAGTGTTGATGAGAGAGCTCTATATTCCCCAGGTCCCAGCCTCATTTCAGCGAGGGCTCACTTTTCAGGAGGGGGCCAAAACAGACTCTTTGGCCCATCAAAATGAAATTAAAGCCCTCTTTCCCCATACTTATGGACAGGGAATACTTTTAGAGACGCCTCTGAAGATCTCATCTCGCTCTCTTCGAGTGGGTGTGGTATTTTCTGGAGGACAGGCCTCAGGAGGGCATAATGTGATCAGTGCCCTTTTTGATTCCCTCCATGGAGGAACTTTATTTGGGTTTTTAGGAGGCCCTTCAGGGATCGTAGAAGGAAAATTTAAAGAACTGACTCAAGAGATGATTGCCCCTTACCGGAATCAAGGGGGGTTCGATCTTCTCGGATCGGGGCGGACAAAAATCGAAACAGAAGAGCAGCTGCAGGCCTCTTTAAATACCTGCTTGAATCTCAAGTTAGACGGTTTAGTGATTGTAGGGGGAGACGATTCGAATACGAATGCAGCTATTCTCTCAGAATATTTCTTAGGGAAGGGCTGTGCTACGTGTGTGATTGGAGTGCCAAAAACGATCGATGGGGATTTGCAAAATGAGCATGTGGCGATCTCATTTGGCTTTGATACGGCCACGAAAGTTTATAGTGAAATGATCGGAAATATTGAAAGAGATGCCCTTTCTGCTAAAAAATATACCCATTTCATTAAACTCATGGGTCGTTCCGCTTCCCATATCGCCCTTGAATGTGCCTTTAAAACTCACCCTAACCTCACCTTAATTGGGGAAGAGGTGGCCTCTAAAAAAATGACAGTTGCTTCTATTGTCACTGAGATTGCCGATCTTGTGGAAAAACGGGCTTCTTTAGGGAAAAATTATGGAGTGATCCTCATCCCCGAAGGGCTTATTGAATTCATTCCAGAAAAAGAGTCTTTGATAAGAGATCTCCACCTCGAACTCGATCCCCATGGGAATATCCAAGTAAGCCATATCCATATTGAGAAAATTCTCATTGAAAAGGTGAGTGCAGAGTTACAAGAGAGAGGGGGGGCTCAAAAATTTAACCCGGTTGCTCATTTTTTTGGCTATGAAGGGAGGGCTGGGTATCCCTCTAATTTCGATGCCAACTATTGTTATGCTCTCGGATGTGTGGCGGCCTCTCTTTTATTTCAGAACAAAACGGGCTATATGGCTTGCGTTAAAGGACTCTCTCATCCTTCCAAAGATTGGAAAGGAGCAGGGATTCCCATCACAAGTTTACTGAATATGGAGATCAGAAAAGGGATCTCTAAACCGGTGATCCAAAAGGCATTGGTGAATCTTTCTGGGAAACCGTTTCAACAATTTGAAGCTGAACGACAAAAATGGGAGCTCGAGGACGATTACCGATTCCCCGAGCCCATCCAATTTTATGGTCCAAGTGAGATTATTGATTCGGTACCACACCTTATTGCCCACTCTTAAATCAACCGATTCTATTACATTATAAGCTTTTAATTATTGTGTATTTTTTTATTGAATATAATTCTTTTTAAATCTAATTATAAGGTTTAATAGGGAGGGAATTATGTTTAATAGATATGCTAATAAGCACATCGATGATAATTATAGAAAGTTAAAGGATATTGTTTTGTGGCAACTTGGATATTATAATGACGCCGCTTTACCCCCGGCTCCCCCGGAGGGATTTTCTTATCCTAATCCTAGAGTAGACATTGACGTAGAAAAACCTCAGGTGACTTGGATTAATCATTGTTCTTTTATGCTTCAATGGGAGAACCTCCATATTCTTACCGATCCTATTTGGAGTGATAGGTGCTCTCCTATCCCTTTTTTAGGGCCAAAAAGACAACACCCCGTTCCAATCGCTATCGAAGATTTACCTAGAATAGATATCGTTTTAATTAGCCATAACCATTACGACCATTTAGATGAACGGACAGTCAAAGCATTGCATCGAAAAAATCCTCATATTCGATGGGTGGTTGCGCAGGGGTTAAAAAAGTGGTTTGTCAAAAGGGGAATTACCCATGTTCAAGAACTGAAGTGGTGGGATAAAGCTCTTGTAGGTCCTTTTGAAATCACGGCGGTTCCCTGTCAGCATTTTTCAGGAAGAGGCATTTTTGATAAGGATGAAACTTTGTGGGTTGGTTATGTGATGGAGTCTGAAAATAAGAGGTTTTATTTTGTAGGGGATACCGGATATAACCCTTATGATTTTAAATCGATTGGAAAGGCTTTTTCTTATATGGATCTCAGCCTTATCCCAGTTGGTACCTATGTTCCTCATCTTTTTATGGATCCTGTACATATCTGTCCAGTTAAGGCAACGGCGATTCATCAAGAGGTGGAGTCTAAGCTTTCCGTGGGCATGCATTGGAAAACTTTCCGTCTATCGGGAGAAGGGGCAGACCAGCCTCCCTATGATTTATACCTTTCGATGAAGGAAGTGGGACTTGATCCTTTAAACTTTCGTATGCTGGAGATTGGTCAGACAATTAACTGGTAACCTGAATTTCGAATTGATTATCAGGGAAATCAATTCGAAATTCAGGTTGGTAATCATTATTTTAATGATTGACGAATTGTTCCTTTCAATCATAGCATCTACCTCATGAAATATTGCGAATCATTATATAAGACTATTCGCCGGCCCACTCGCGAGGTGATGGTAGGGAAAGTGGGTGTGGGGGGGGATAATCCCCTTCGTATTCAATCGATGACGACCTCAGATACTCGAGATATTGAGGCTACCATAGAGCAGATCATGAAGCTTGCTGATTATGGATGTGATATTGCTAGGGTGACTGTTCAAGGAAAGAAAGAGGCAGAAGCTTGTGAGTGGATCAAAAATGGGTTGATTCAAAGGGGGTATGATATCCCTCTTGTAGCGGATATTCATTTCTACCCCCCTGCAGCCCTTCTTGTTGCCGATTTTGTCGATAAAGTAAGGATTAATCCAGGAAATTATATCGATAGAAGGGCCACCTTCCGCGTTCTTGAGTATACAGATGCTACTTATGCAGCTGAACTCATGAAAATTGACGAGAGTTTCGGTGCCCTTGTAGAAAAATGTAGGAAAAGAGATATCGCGATTCGTATTGGGACAAATCACGGTTCATTATCGGACCGGATTATGAATCGGTATGGAGATACTCCTGCAGGAATGGTGGAGTCTGCCCTTGAATTTGCCTCGGTTTGCCGTAAAAGGGGATTTCATAATCTGATTTTTTCGATGAAGGCAAGTAATGTTCGAGTGATGGTTGAGGCTTATCGCCTTCTTTCAGCAAGAATGTATGAGCTTGAGTGGGATTACCCTTTTCATCTTGGAGTGACCGAAGCAGGGGATGGAGAGGATGGAATTGTAAAATCGGCGATGGGGATCGGGGCTCTTCTTTTAGATGGCATTGGAGATACGATTCGCACTTCATTGACGGCTGATCCTTGGTTTGAGATAGAGCCTTGTCGCCAAATTGTCTCTTTGTTTGAAGATTATGAAGGGATGGGGGTATCTCCCTTTGAGGTAGAGTCTACCTTTGGCATCTTAAAAGGACAGACTCAGCCAGTGATTTTGCCAAGCGAACAAGCTAATTATGAAGTGGTTTATCTTGAAGAGCCGAGACTTCATCAGGGAAGAGCTCTTTATCAAAGTCGAAAAGCAGAAGGCAACAAGAGTCCTTTTCTTTTGGGAATGAAGGCAGTCCCTAATATGCCTGTCCGTGCTGCAGCTGAACTGGGAGCTCTTTTGCTCGATGGAATTGGTAATGGAGTTGCTCTTCCAGATGAATCTCTGAGCCTTCGTATTTTGCAAGGAGCGCGTCTTCACCTTTCTAAGACAGAATTTATCGCTTGTCCTGGATGTGGCAGAACCTTGTTCAATTTACAAGAAGTGACCGCCGCAATACGGAGCCGCACGGAACATTTAGCGGGGGTGAAGATTGCTATCATGGGTTGTATCGTCAATGGACCTGGAGAAATGGCAGATGCAGATTTTGGATATGTCGGTTCAAAAACAGGGCAGATCGATCTTTATGTAGGGAAAACCTGTATAGAGAGAAACATTCCTCAGGAAGAGGCGGTTGATCGCCTGATTGCTCTTATTAAAGCTCACGATCGTTGGAGAGAGCCAGTCAGTTGTTAAGCGATGTGAATTTGAGGAATAAGGCTTAGGAAAAATTCTTGTGACCATCCGTCTAGCTCTCTTGGGTGTTTAATGAACCTGCGGAGATCTTCTCTTGCAGCATCGATATCCAGTTTTAAGATTTTCTCATGAAGAAATTCTCTTAAAATCTCTGGAGTCATCGATTTTGAAGAAGTGTAATGACCAGATTGTCTCATTCGAGACTCTAGGTGAGATAGGTGTAAATGAAAACCTTTGGATACATACCAAATGAGATCATACCAATCTCTTCCCTTCACTCTTACTTTATAAGGGCGACATAAAATAGCGTGCATTTTTCCTGCAAATAAATCCTGAGGAGTATAGCTGCGAATGGAAAATGGAAATGGTTTCATGAGGTAACGAATTTCAGTTGAAAAATTGGGAGGGGGGTCGATGTCAATTTCAAGTTTAATTTTAATTAATTCATTTGACTGAGTATGTTTCTTTAAGGAGTCATCTAGGCCAATCCGAATAAATGTTTCGAGTGTTCCAGCTTTTAAAAAAGCTGAACGTATAGAAGTGTCAGGGTGTTTCATTTTAGATTCTATATTGACCTTCAATCCAGAAATTTCTAACTCTTCTTCTACAGCCTGAAGAAATGGGAGAATCTGAAAATGGGGATTGGGCTTGAGGAGAGAGAAGTCCAGGTCTTCACTAAATCGATTGAGTCCATAGAGAATGCGAAGAGACGTTCCCCCATAAAAAGCGGCATGTTCAAAAAATTTAGACCTCCATAACCCAAGTAAAGCGAGCTCTTGCATAATTTCATGCACAGCACCCTCATACTCTGTTTTAGATTTTGGAGCATAACTGTCTATCCATTCTTTAATATTTAAGGTCATAATTTTCCTAACATAGTGACGCTGTTTTTATGATAAGCCTTTGCGATTTCTTCTAATTTTTGACCATCAAATGTGCGGAACATCGATTCATCTATTCTCATTTCCTCAAATAGATAGTGGCGAAGCTCTTCTAGAGTGCGAATACCCGGTGTTCGATAAACAAGGTCAGCAAGAGCTTTTTCTCTAGAAGCAATAAAAAATCCCCCTTCTTGCCCTAAATCCCGATATTCAATCCCTACTTTAAACTTTTCAGGATGAATTGCTCGATACTCAAACTGCCCAAGAGGGGTGTGATAGGTCTTACTATCCCCAATGGTTAAAGATGTAATGACTTGGGAATGTTCTGCTATAAGTCCATAATGGGAGAGGGCATATTCAAAAGAGATACAGGAGGGACCGTAGAGAAGATTGGCAATGAGTTCTAAATTAAGGGGGGAACGTTGCCATTTAGGGCCAAAAACATACAGACCCCTTTTAAGGCGGATGATTTTGCCTTCACGGACAAGAGTTGCTATTTTATCTCTAATTTTTTTTAAATTAGAAAAATAGTTTGCAATCAATTGGTAATCAAATACTTCTGATTTTATTTCTTGTCTAAACATCTCAAAATTCATAGTTTTATTTTAACTGATTTTCCTCAGTATGTCCACAAAAAATGGACGTACTGAGGAAAATTCGGAAGAACTTGCAGAAATTCTGAACCGTTGGCATAAGAGGAAAGAAAAGGAAAAACCACTATGTCACATCGAGTTGTGAGATTTAATCGATTCTTAATCGTATTTAACATCGTGATCCTTGGAATTTTTGCAGCTTACGTTGCCACAGATTACCTCAGTGACTCGGTTGTCGCCCAAAAAATTACTCTCAAAGGTCCCAAGGGAGAGGTTTTATTAGAGCTTGGTGCCCAGCAAGAAGGGGGAGTGATCGCCTTTTTTGATCAACGGGGAGTGGTTCGATTGCAGCTACAGGGAGGAAATACTCCCGCCGTGATGTTATCTGGCCCAGATCAAACACTCATAGGGACTTTCTTTACCCTTCAAGATGGAGGAGCTGCTGTAGGTCTAGGAGATCAAAGTGGAGATATCGCGACCTTTGTCAGGGGAGGGTCTTCTCCTAATATCGCATTTTATCAAAATTCCCCCGAACCTAACTTAGCTCTTGGAATTTCGGGCTCTGTTCCCCACTTTGTCCTCATGCCAAAAACAAAGCAAGAAAAGCTCTTAATTCACGGAGGATCTCCAGCAAGCCTCCTCTTTGTGAACGAAAATGGAGATATCCCCCTTGTCCTTTCTAAATATGGACTGAATCAAAATAAAGAGGTGAATCTCTCTTCTTTTTCCTTTGAACAGGTGGATAAGCAGTCTTTGCAGGATCTCACTTTTCAGCCGAGAATTCTTTCAGGAGCTCATTGAGAATGAGGGGTTTCTATTTTATTTTCTTAAGCAAATCTTAACAATGAAATCTAAATGAAATCTAAGCAAAAAATAATTTAACTCTTTTATTTTCAGCTAGTTGTGTTTGAGTTTGGACAATTTGTATATAAAAAATAATTAGAAATTTTATACAATCAGTTTAGGTGGTTCGCTCTCACTCAAGTTGGCAAAAATCCTTAACCCCCAGGCCCTAGGTTTGGGGGTTTTTTATTTTCTGGATAAACTCGAGCCGTTTTTTCAACTCTCGTTCAAATCCCCGTTCAACAGGGGTGTAGTAAGAAGGGTGACCTAATTCTTGAGGAAAGGGATTTTGGTGACTAATTCCATAAGGGTGGTCGTGGTCATATTCAAACTGTTTAGGAGGGGAGAAGAGAGAGGATTCTTTTGCCTCTTTTTGAGCATGGGTGGCTGCTTTGTAAAGGGCATTACTTTTAGGAGCTAAGGCAAGGTAGACAACAGCTCCTGCAAGGCTTAAATCCCCTTCTGGAGATCCGAGGCGGTGATACCCTTCCCATGCGCTAATGCAAAAGGAGAGGGCCTGCGGATCGGCAAGGCCGATATCTTCTAAAGCCATTCTAATTAAACGGCGCCCGATATATTGCGGATCTTCTCCTCCTTCCATCATCCGATAAAAATAGTAAAGAGCTGCATCGGGATCAGACGTTCGTACCGATTTATGAAGAGCTGAGATTAAATTAAAATGATAGTCTCCCTGTTTGTCATACAGGGGGAATTTTTTTTGAGTGAATTGTTCAACGAGGGAGAGAGTGATGACTTCTTCTTTGAGATGGGAGAAATTTTCAAGTGTATTTATGAGGTACCTAGCGTCTCCTTGACAAAGGGCAATAAGAGCTTGTTTCGCCTCTTGTTCGAAAGAAAGGGAGGAGCGGAGGAGAATTTTTTCTAGAGAGAGTTCATTTAAAGGAAGAAGAGACAGGACGCGAAGGCGAGATAAGAGGGCATTGTTGATTGAAAAAGAGGGATTTTCTGTTGTTGCTCCAATTAAAATGATTTTTCCATTTTCAACATAAGGGAGAAAGAGGTCTTGCTGTCCTTTGTTAAGCCTATGAATTTCATCTACAAAAAGAAGGGGTTGAAAGGTGGCTTCTTTGAGAAAACTTTTGATTTCAGCAGCGCTCCCATCTGTTGCAGAAAAGGGGATAAAGGGGTGATCGAAAGCTTTAGCATAAAGGCGGGCTAA
Organism: Simkaniaceae bacterium; assembly: GCA_018062315.1. Lineage (GTDB taxonomy): Bacteria > Chlamydiota > Chlamydiia > Chlamydiales > Simkaniaceae > JAGOSM01. The sequence continues at coordinate 11,787 of JAGOSM010000010.1, forward strand.
GGTCGTTTTGCCACATCCGGGAGGGCCCCATAAAAGAAGAGAAAGAGGACACTTTTTTTGAATGCTTAAAGAAAGAATCCCCTTCTCTCCAATCAGGTGATCTTGCCCTACAACGTCAGATAACTGCTGCGGGCGTAATCGTTCTGCAAGAGGAATTCCGAGTTTCATGGGCAGTATGTTATGATGAAACGAACGCTCTGTCAAGTTTGCTCTAAGGAAGCATTGTTCTGTACCCAGGTATGTGAGAAATAACCACCGGGAGCAGGGGAGGGGAAAAAAATCGGGCACGGGCACAGGGACGGGCAGAGGCACGTGAAGGGGCGGCAAATTGCCGCATTTTTCACGAGAGAACTGACGATTTTTTCTTTTCGCTATTTATTGCAGCAATTAGCTGCTCCTTCACGTGCCTCTGCCCGTCCCTTTCCTTGTTTTGTCCAATACAGAGTATCATATTTACGTTTGCTCTAAATTAGGGACTGCGCTCTTCCACTCAGGCTTTTTGAACTCATGGATCAGAAGGGGGATTCCCATCATGATAAGAAGGCTAATGATCAAAAACCCTTCAAAGAAATAGAGGTTGCCTACATCAATTTGTGATGGAGGAAGGAAGGCGATGAAAAAAGCGATCACTGAAGCTACAAGTCCCAAAGAGGCGACAATCCACATTCCTTTCTGAGGATGGGGGATTTGATACAATCTGGGGACATGGGGCTTTGTATACCGAAGTCGAATCGCTGCGATAAACATCAAAATATACATGACAAGATACATCTGGGCCGAAAGAGCACTCAAAATCCAATAGGCAGCGCTGAGAGAAGGGCTAAAGATAATGGCGCAGGCAGTGAATGAAACGATGACTGCTTGAAAAAGGAGAAGATGAGTCGGCATCCCGTGCTTATTTAGAGTTTGAAAGAGGGGAGGAAGATTGCCGTGAATCGATGTCGTATACATGGCTTTAATCGGACCCATAACCCAGGAATTGGTCTCTGCAAGAGCTCCGATGATGAGGCTGATTCCTAATACCGGAATAAGCCAGGTGAGATGGTAGTTGCTGAGCATAATTCTCAAAGCTTCCATGACCCCAGAAACTAAGCTGATTTTTTCTTTGGGAATGACTGCGCTAATCGCAAGGGACCCTAGAAAAAAAAGAAAAAAAGTGATGAGAGCGGCCATGATAATCGAAAGGGGATAGTTTCTTTTGGGATTTTGTACTTCTCCTGCGTAAGCAGCAGAAACTTCAAGCCCTGCAAAGGCGAGAAAAAGACCTGTCAAAAAGACAAAATTATGGATAGAACTCAGATCGGGAATGAGAGCATTCCAGGTAAATGCAATTTGGAGAGGTTCCCCTTTTAAAATCCAAATTAAACTCAGTCCAATAATGAAAATCCCAGGGAGAATCGTCCCAAGTACAACTCCAATACTGCTGACAAGGGTGGAGGTTTTAACCCCAAGATAATTGAGATAACTCATTCCCCAAAATAGAATTAAAATCGTCCCTAAAGTGTAGAGTTTGTGTTCGGCAAGTGAAGGAAAAAAAGAGAGAGCAAACGTAGACGCCACAAACGAAAGAATGGCTGGAAACCAGGAGACGTTATGTACCCATTGCATCCAAATAGCAAAGAATCCCCACCTGTCCCCCAGACCTTCTCTGATCCAAATATAAACACCTCCTGACTTAGGCCATCCCGTTGCAAGTTCAGCAGAAACAAGCGCGCATGGAATTAAAAAAATGAGAGCCACAAGAAGAAAGTACGGAATGCAAGAAAGACCATACTCCGCTACGAGAGGAAGATTGCGTAAACTGGCCATCACAGAGACGTTAAAAAGGGTCAAAATCGCGAGAGAAATCACCCGTTTTTCTTTAATTAGCATCTAGATAATCATTCCTATTTTTTGTTGCGTGAACATCCTACACTGATACTTTGTCCTCTCTTTTTTTGACAACATGTTTGTAAGTATTTGATAATCAGCACTATAAAGTTATGTTTAAAATTAGAAGAAAAATAGCCTAATTTTGCATGATTTGTTGTTGTTACGTTGTTTTTTAGATGAAAAAGTAGAAAAAAACACTTTTTTCAACACTTAATTTAAAAAAAATGAAAAAAAATTTCAAAAAAAATTCTCCTTCAAAATATTCTGTGGAGCCGATTTTTTTAAATTGAAAATTGAATTAAAAGAAAAATGTAAAATATATTTTTAAAAATAAATTCGATTTATTTTACAATCAAGCTTGAGGAAGAGCGGAGTTGTATCGAGGTTCTTAGTGAAATAAGATACAGTTCCAAAAAAATAGTTCAACTTTAAGGAGAAACTAAATGCCAACTAAGAAAAAAACAGTAAAAGCTAAGACAGCTACTAAGAAAGTAGTTCGAAAAGCTCCTGCTAAGAAAACAGCTAAAAGAACTGTTAGAAAAGCAGTAAAAAAAGTAGTAAAAGCTGTTAAAAAAGCTGTTACTAAGAAAAAAGTTAAAAAAGTAGCTAAAAAAGCGACTGTAAAACGCAAACCAGCAGCTAAAAAAGCTGTTGCTCGCAAAACTGCAAAGAAAACAGTTCGCAAGACTGTTAAGAAAACAGCTGCAAAAAAACCTGCTGCTAAAAGAAAAACAGCAAGAAGACGCGTTGCTTCTAAAAAAGCTGTTGTCGCTGAGTAAGCATATAAGGCACTCTAACTAAGTGCGTTGAAATGAGCCGTGCATGAGAAGTTCTTGAAGGGGCTTTCTTGTGGACGGCTTTTCTGTTTTCTCTTTTTCTACATCTCTTTTTCCTATCGCACACATGGCAAGGATGGTATATTCCTCCGGGATATTTAAGGTTTTTCTTGCTTTTTCATAGTCAAAGCCTGACATGCCATGGGCAACAAGTCCTTGGTATGAGGCTTCAAGGCAAAGGTTCATCCAAGCTGCCCCAGTGTCAAATTCGTGAGTAGGGGAGGGTTTTCCGTTTTTGGCAAAAGATCGGCTAGAGATAAAAAGGACAAGGCAGGCCGCATGGACGCACCACCCTTTATTAAAATCGACGAGGAGATCAAATAAAGGGGTCCATTCGGGGGTGTCTCTTTTTGCGTAGATAAATCGCCACGGTTGCTCATTAAAGGCAGAAGGGGCCCATCTGGCTGCTTCAAAAAGGGGCATCAGTTCTGCATCTGTTAAAGGTTCACCCGTCATGGAACGGGGGGACCATCTATTTAAAATGAGGGAGTTGATGGGGTAGTCTGTATGTTTTTCATCCATAAAATTCCTAGGTAATTAACAATTGAGGCGAGGGAAAGAGAGAGGAGAGCGCCTCCTAAAATATCTGTAAAATAGTGATAACTGAGTAAAAGCCTTGAGAGGGAAATCAACGTTGCGAGGGAAAAAGCAAGAAAGCTCCATTTGGGAAATTGAAAGGCAATCGAGCTTGCTAAGGCAAAGGTAAGAGCTGCATGTCCAGAAGGAAATGAATGGTACTCGTTTCGAAAAGTAAAACCAATCCAGGTGAAGGTGTCTGTTGTTAAGAAAAGAGAAGGGCGGGATCTTCCTGCGCAAATTTTAATGAGAGTTGAGAAAGAACCTGAGAGAAATGCAGCGATGCCAAGGTGAATAAAAGGGGCTTTTCTAAAGATAAGGGCGAGGCAAGGCCAGAATAAGGAATGAAAAGCGGGCTCTCCCAAAACGGAAAGGAATCTTGCCAGGGATACGCCAACTTGAGGAAGAGCACTTATCCATCTGGCAAGAGATTGGTCAATAAAAAAAAGTAGAGAGACCATGAGGCTGATTCTCTCTTGTTTGAGAATAATTCGCAAGATCTGTAATGTGCAGGAATGAAGATTGCAGTGATTGGATGTGGAGCTATGGGATCGGCTATGGCTCGTCATTTTGCTTCAAAAGGATTTTCCCTTTTGCTTGTCGATAATAAACCCGATCATGCGCGCGCTTTAGCTCAGGAGATAGGGGCTGAAGCTGTGAGTGAGGTGGGGGAAGTAGATGTAGTTCTTTTGGCGGTCAAGCCAAAGGATGTGGGCTCCGTCAAGTTTAAAGGAGCTAAGCTCATCATGAGTGTCCTCGGAAGTACGACTTTAGAAGAATTAAAGCGCCATTTTCCCAAGGGGGAAAGGGTCCGGTTGATGCCGAATCTTCCGGTGAGTTGTGGAGAAGGGGTTGTGGGGGTTTGTCATGATACCGATCTTTCTGTAGAAGGGAAAGAAAGGACTCTCCACCTCCTTAAAGGAATAGGGCTTATCCTCTTTGTTCCTGAATCGAAGATGGGGGCTGTTACAGGTGTTGCGGGGTGTGGAACCGCTTTCATCTGCCTTATGCTTGAAGCTATGGTAGATGGGGGGATCCGATTGGGGCTTAAAGCTGAAGAAGCTTTGGAATTATCGATGAAGACAATGGAGGGGGCTGTTGCGCTCATTCGGGCTTCTAAAGAAAGTCCCGATCAGGTGAGGCGTCAAGTATGTTCACCCGGAGGATCTACTATTCGAGGGATTGTAAAAATGGAAGAGAGCGGGGTTCGTTCGGGGATCATTCAAGGAATCATGGCAACCAGTAACCTTTAGTACCCATTTAGGAACTGTTTTTTTCCAGGTAAATGTCCAGCCGGGATTGTCGTAAAATCCTTTATGCATGAGGTAGCGGAAAATCCCAAGAGCTACTCCTGATACGAGGAACACCAAGGAGACAATGGGGGGAACGGGGCATAAGCAAAGGGTAAGTCCAATGAGAGAAATTGAAAGGGTGGCAAGGCCAAGAGAATGAAAATAGATCCGTTTTTTAGATTGAACATCGATCATCTTGACGATTCTTTTTGCCCACTTATTTCCATCGTAGGTATCCCAAAATTTCATCGGGGCGTAATATTTTTGAAGCATTACAGGAACATCTCTTGCGATTTGTTCTGCAGCAAAAGGTCTTAAAAGGCGCATCAATTTGGTCATTTTAGCAGTTTTTTTACTTTCATCTACATTGAGGTATTTTTTTGAAAGCCAGCGCATTTTTTGCTCGAGGGAAGGTTGGGCATGAAATTTTTTGAGGAACTTTTTCTGCCTATAAATATGAACTCCCTCAATAATGAGTTCAATGACGCATAGGACAATCCCAAAGACAGTAGCGACTTTTGCAAAGGTGCTAAAACGGCGAGCTGAAACAAGCCCCCCCTTCATCCCCACCTCTAAATTTTGCCCAATAGAGTTGGCTGCATTAAAGGGCATTCCCACGGTGCGGATGGTGGCATCAGTTAAAGATTGTCTATCATTACAACTCAGAGCTCCTCTAATATTTTGTATACTTGCAAAAAGATCAAAGGGAAGGGTTAAAAGATTTCCTGTGCCCGGGATGTTGGGCATGGCAGGGGTTTCATAAGGATGATGAGTGTAAACTGGCGCAATTCCCATCCTTTCATTTTATCACATAATGGAGATATGTTGTATGTTTAGGTTTTTATTTATGGTTTTGTTGTGTTCTTTTTGTTTTTGTAATTATATAGAAAAGGATTTCAATTATATAATTTCGAAAAATATGAACGGATTCACTCCTGAATTGTTAAGATTGCATTTTAAACTTTATGCGGGGTACGTCAAAAATACGAATGATCTTCTCCAGGCTCTCAAAGGAATTGATGATACGACTTTGGCATACGGTGCTCTCAAAAGAAGACTTGGATTTGAATGGGATGGGATGAGGTTACATGAGCTTTATTTTGAAAATCTTGGGGGAGATGGTAAGGTGAATAAAGAAGGATCTTTGTATCAGGCTTTAGTGGCTGAGTGGGGATCTTATGAAAAGTGGGTTCAAAATTTTAAAACGATGGGAATGATGAGGGGGGTGGGTTGGGTGATTCTTTACGAAGATCCAGTAACCTCTTCTCTTTATAACGTATGGGTAGAAGATCATGAAATGGGGCACCTTGCAGGGGCCACCCCTCTTCTTGTAATGGATGTGTGGGAGCATGCCTATCTGACCGAATATGGGTTAAATCGGACAGGATATATCAAAGCTTTTTTTGAAAACATCGATTGGACTGTTGTTGACAAACGAAAAGGGCTAAAAGAGTTAGAGAAGAAAGAAGTGCCATCATCCCTCCAGGGAAGAAGTGAGAGGAAGTGGCAAAGCGATAGACAAAAAAGCAGTCCAAAGCAAACACCACCCCAACCCGTACCGTCATCGGTGTAGTCAAAAGGAGGAGTGCCGCGAGGCTACTTGCAAGGAGAGACATGGTGCTTCCCGCCTTAAGAAAGCCGACAAGGCCTCCGACGAAAACGAGAAGTGCGTAAAGGTTAAGGATAAAAATAGGTTTAATTTTGGCCATAAGGACATTCTGCCTTATGGCCCGATTTTAATCTAGAGCTCTAGGCAGATCCGGCACCCGCACCCGCACCGGCGGCTGTTGTCATTTCTTGAAAAAGATGTGTGTAATCTTTAATCCGCTGATCCCAGCTAAAGTGTTCAAATCCCCTTCTCTGGACTTCTCGATAAAATGTAGACTTTTGTTCGTGGCTAAGACCAATCATAAAATCTAAGAGGTCTCTAAATCCTTGTTCAATATCATAGTGATTAAGAGGCATTCCGCGAACTCTTGTGGCATCATCTCGTGCACCGATAGGTACAAAAGAATTCACAAAGCCACCCACTTGAGTGTAAGCCCCTGTCATCCCTTCTTTAAATCCTTCGAGCTGAGTTAAACCACAAGGTTCATAACTAGAGAGGTAGGCTCCTACTGTTGCTGCTTTTCTAGCAAGAGGCCCAATCCTACCATTTTGTTGATAGTGAAGTTTGCCATCTTCATCTTTATAGTCTCGAATAATGATCGCTTGTTGTCCTCTTGCAAGGTATTCAAGTTCATCGAGATGCAGTGATGCTGTTTCATCCGGATCAGTCCCCATACAAATAAAGACGGCCCCTTTCTCGAGAGCTGCCTTCATCGCATGTTTAAGATGTTCAGTCCCTTTTTGAGTCGAATCGTACCTTCCTACATAAAGGACGATTTCTTTATTTCTTAAATCGATATGAGGCCATCTTGTTCCCCCATCAAAGCCTTGCAGAATAGTTGTGAGATCGGCTGCTGCTTGTTGTTTTTCTGCATAGAGATCTCTTCTTTCCTCGGTAGGCGGTGTCATTGTGACGCCATTAAGGATCCCTCTAAAAGTTCCTCGTGTGGCTCTTTCTCTTAAAAGGGGAACAAAGGAATCCCCAGCCCCGTCAAGAAGTTCTTGGGCGTATTGAGGAGAAACAGTGATGACTTGATCTGCAAATTGAATTGCAGAGCCCATAGAGGAGCGTTTTGCGTGAGTAGAAAGTCCTGCACTCACAAGGAGAGGAGCGTCTTTAAACCAGCCCTGGGCAGCAAGTCCTGCATTGTGGATCACAAAAGCTGTAGGAGGGAGCTCCCCTCCAAAAAAGGAAGCAGAGTAGCGGTTAGCAAGAAGTTCTGGAACAAATCCCGCATGCCAATCATTCAAGATCACTGCATTAAAATCCCGCTTTCTTGCTTCAATATAGGCTGCTGAGGTGCTAGAAAAGTGAAGAAATCTCTCCTCTTGCCTTTCGTCATAAGGATTTCCGTGGACATCGTAAAGGGCATACGCTCCAGTATCTTGGATAAGATCATAGTTGATAGTACCCCGTACTTCCCTTTTGATATCTGATTCAAAATCGATATGATTAAAGCGATGTCTTAAAACAAAATGGTCTACCTTGGTGGCTGTCCTGCTTTGAGCAAGGTCAGGAAGTAAAACGGTGACCTGATAGCCTTTAGTGACTAAACTTTCTGCAATTTCCTGGGTATAGGTTCCAAGGCCCCCTTTAGAAAAAATGCCTTTGCATTCAGCAGACACGATGAGAACATGCATTCTTTCAAGGGAAATGCTTGTTTTTGGTCTTTCTGTACAAGGGGAAGTATCAAGTGCTCTATACTCTGTCATGACTTGAGTCAAAAGGTAAGACCAAACTAGGTGCTGAAGCTCAGCTTCAGGAGATTTAGATAATCTGAACAACGGAAAGATAATGGCATGTTTAATAGCGTTATCTAAGTGGTATAGGTCCTGTGGACGCTCTTTAAAAGCAACGAGAGTTTGCCATATTTCACAAATGTCTTGTTTTGCTTTTAAAACGGCTTTTATCGCTTTAAGTTGATCAATAGTGATGAGATCTGGGTATTGTGAGATAAAAAACCAAGCATTTTCCTTAGCCCCAGGAATTTTATCTACTAAGAGTGGATAAAGAGAGCCTTTCATAGCCTTATTAAGATGATCAATTTCTGTGCGGTAGCCTTCATAATCAAGAATATGACCTGTGCTGTTTCGGGATTGTAGAATGCCTATTAAGTGATCCGCTGCATCAATTCCTGCTTGAAGGGAAGATGGGGTATCTGGAGGTAATGGATAGGATGGTATTATGGGTGTTGCGATTATTTGTCTAGTTGTAATCATCTGTTTGAATTGTTGCAACTGAGTGGATAGCTCTACAGGTTCCATGCTTTGAATGATTTGATCAATAAGGGAAACATAAGAACTATTAAAGCTATAAAATAGGGAGTCGATTGTGATTGGGGAAATAGCCTCTCGAATGGCTGGAGGAAGCTTGCCTGAGAGCGTGGTTACACGACCTGAATCTTCCCTAAAGAGAGCTTCTTTTAACTCGGTTAACGTCGCTATAATATCTCTGTTATTCCAATCTCCTTCTGGAGGAGTAAAATCTATCAATGGTTTTCCAAAAACAGCGGATTGAATTCTTTCGATTTCTCGCTGAAGGTGGGGACGGAGGTTCTCCGAGAAGTGGAGTAGTAGATTACCTTCGGCTTTGAGGAGATGAGGGCCGTAGAACCTTTCTATTTCATTTAGAACTAAAGGATGGTCGGGGTTTTGTATGGTACTTTTGAAAATTTCAGTGGCAAGTCGGTCAAGGCGGGGGAGTGGTTTTCCGTTAAGGGTTCTAAATCGGGCTTTTTGGACCTCTGGTCCGAATGGCTCCCTTGTAATTAGATTAGTAGTAGGTTCCATATTTAACATCCTATTTATATTATTAATAATGATTATACTATTAATATATATTTATTTGGAATTAAAAAATAAAATACTATCAATTAATAATTAGATATTTAAGTCGAGGTATTCCACTTAAGTATGGCAGGAGTCTGGTGTTCATCCCCTAAAATAGAGACCATTCCCGTAGAAAGGACGATATGTTGTCCAAAAAGGAGGGGTTGCCCAAGGTAGACTGCGGTCAGAGCTCTTAGGATATGGCCGCTAGAAAAAAGGGCAATAGGTCCCTCAAGTGGAGCTATAAATTCAAGAAATTTTTTACATCGAAGGGTGATCTGATCTAGAGACTCCCCTCCAGGGGCTCCATGGCTAAAAATGGTCCAATTTGGGTCAATTTGGTGAATTTCCCTCGAAGTCAATCCCTCGTATTGTCCATAATCCCATTCATAGAGGGCTTCTTTAATCACCCCATCCTCCCTATAACCGGCAAGACGGCAAGTCTCCTGAGCCCGCTTCAGGGGACTTACAAACACATGGGCAAAAGAAGGAAAGGGGTATTGTTTCAGGAGTAGTGCCTCTTCTTTCCCCTTGCCAGTTAGGGGAAGGTCTGTACGCCCTGTATGTTTTCCGAGTTTCGACCACTCGGTTTCTCCGTGTCTAATCAGATAAATTTGCTTCGGGGCAAGCATTTCCAAAAAATCCTTTGAAGAGATTACTAGGTCCTGTAGGAAGGTTTTGCTTAAGGGAGTCCTGAATCATATTTTGAATACCCTCTTTGCTAAAGATATTATGCAAAGCTTCCCTCATGATAATTTTCATGACCACGGAAGAGGGAATGCCCCCTTCAGAGCTCACATTATCAAGTTCAATTCGTTTAATTTTCTGTAGTTTTTTGGGAGGTGCAGATCCGTCCCTATAGGCAAGTTCAATCGAAAGATTGGTTAAAATGAGCTTTTTAATGATCACTTCTTTTTGCCCTTTTTTTGGATCATCTCCTCCAAGATGATTCATAATGGTTGTCCAATTTCCCTGCTTGCTGTTTTTTGAATCAAATTCAATCCCTACATAAATGGTATCTAACTCGAGTTTATCGAGAATGATTTTAGGGGCAAAAAAACGGGAAAAAGGGGCATAGATGTCTATCGTAGCGACAGAGAGGGCTTTAGGCAAGGTATACATAGGAGGATTTTTCACATTCAGGTTATCAATATGAATAAGAGAGGAGGAGAGCTGAAAGGTCTCCATGGTAATGGGTACCCCTGCTTGTTTAGAGAGCTCTTTTGATACAAGCGTTGGCAAAAGGCTCCATAAAATAAAAAAGGCGAGAATGAGGGCAATGACCAAAGTGATTAAAATTTTTAAACAGCGACTCATCAGAACCTCGTCTTTTATTATCCAGATATGTAGAATATGGGCTATGAAATGTCAAATGATTCTAGGAAAAAGAGCTTTACTTGAAGTTTTTCGTTCAGATAAAGAGCGTATTCTTGAAGTTTTCACGGGGAATGACCCTGTCGAATTTCAAAAAATGGGGATGAAAGCAAGGCGGGTGAATAAGCAGCTTCTTCTTGAAATGGCGGGAACTGAGCATCATCAAGGGGTGGTGGCCCGAGTGGTAAGGCGCCCTTCCCTTCCCCTTTCTTCTTTTTTTGATAAACAGCTTCTTTTAGCTTTAGATGGAGTGATCGATCCTCAGAATATGGGAGCTATTTTGCGCACTGCTGAAGGATTTGGGGTAGAAGGGGTCATTTGGTCGAGAAATCGGTGTTGCGGAATGACACCGGCAGTTTCTAAAGCGAGTGCAGGAGCCTCTGAAGTCATCCCTTTTTCTGAAGTGAGCAATTTAGCAGAAGCCTTGAGAACTCTCAAGGATGAGGGATTTTCTGTCGCCGTTGCCGACATGGGGGGCGATGAGGGGGTTAATTTTCCAGATAAACTCATCCTCGTTATGGGGTCAGAAGAGAAGGGGGTTCAGCCCCTCATTCGAAAGATGGCCGATTGGGTTGTGGGGATTACCATGAGGGGACAGATCAGCTCTTTAAATGTCTCAGTAGCTACCGCTGTTTTTTTAGATAGATATTGTTCCCGTATCAAATAATTAATGATGTATGATAGTTGGTGATATATGATCAACTATGTTTTTTATTCTATTTATTTGATGCTTCTTCTTACTATCAATCTGACGCACGTTTGCATGCTCGCTCCGATTCCCTTTTTTATTGCAGAAGCGTGCTTGCAAAGTGTGTTTGAGATGGCTCTGATTGCCTACTTGGGGAGCTTTATCAAAAGTAAGATGGGGGGGTTAATTTACATAGGGGGAGCGTTCCTTCTCCTCATGATTCATCTCATTGATTTTATTTTGGCAAGGGTGATGAGCATGAATTTTTGGTTCACCCTCGATCTGATGCTTGAAGAATCGCTCGAAAATTTTATAGAAATGCTTCTTCTAACTGGGGTACCGCCATTGACTTGGGGACTCTTATTTGTTGGATCGGCTTCTCTTTTGATTATTCTTTCTTTTGTCGTGCATAGAATGAGTTTTCGTTCAGGTCGTTTAGTCAAAAGAGAGGTGTTTTTTCGCCTGTTGTGTGTTTTGCCTTTAGCTTCGTTATTTCTAGGTCTTGGGAAACTCCCTTCACCTTACGAATATCAAAAGGGGGTTGAAACCCTCCCTTTTAAACATTCCCTTGTTGTGCAGAATCTGCCCCAGCTCCAATTAAATGAATCCCTACATATTTTCCCAAAAAACACGCAGCAAGTGACTCCTTTAACAAAAAAACCGAATCTCTACCTTGTGATTTCAGAGAGCTTACGTGAAGATTATTTGACTGAAGAGACAGCTCCTTCCCTAGTTCAGTTTAGAAATGAAAATATCAAGGTGTCTCGTACTTTTTCTAATGCAAATGCGACCCATAATTCCTGGTTTTCTATTTTCCACTCGAGGTTACCCTTTCATTGGCAATCGACAAATTCAGGGAGCGTTCCTTTAGTTAAACTTAAGGAAATGGGATACAAGGTGAGGGTGTATTCCTCTGCCCAGTTGAAGTATTACCATATGGATCAGAATCTGTTTGGTGAAAACCTTTCTCTCATCGATCACTTTCAGAGTTTCCCCCATTATCCCCCCCATGAAGCGTGGTTAAGTGATGCGGCTGCTGTGGAGCATATGATGAATGATCTCGATATCCATCGAGAGGGGACGGTTTTCATTGTTTTCCTTGATGCAACCCATTTTGAGTACAGCTGGCCATCTCATTTTCCGATTAAATTTACCCCTGTAGATCGGGATAAAACCCATATTCGCCTCTCAAGTCGGGATAAAGAGACTGCTTTTATTGAAAATCGGTACAAAAATTCCATTTCTTATGCAGATCACCTCATGGGACTGTTTTTTGGAGCCTTAAAAAGTAAAGGTCTTTATGAAGAGGCGATGATTGTATTCACCGGAGATCATGGAGAAGAGTTTTACGAAGAAGGGCACCTTTTCCACGCATCTCATTTAAGTGCAATGCAGATCTCTCCCCCTATTTATTATAAGCTAGGGGATAATAGCCGCTATCATGCCCTTCCTATAAAACCTCAAATGACCTCTCATATCGATATCTTTCCCACCTTATTTGATGCCCTCGGTGCTCAAAATTTAGAGTTAGATGGACAATCTCTATTTGCAGAAAATAGATGGCCTTATGTTGTTGTGACTCGGTATCACGGAGCAAGAGCTCCCTTTGAATTTTGTTTGATTGATGGGATGCAAAAAGTGACTTTTCGATTTCTCGATCGTAAAAAGATTTTTTCATCTAAAAAGCTAGAGGTAGTGTCCATTCAAAATATGGAAGACAAACACCTTAACAATTTCAATATCAAGGACTTCGATCTTGCTTTGCAAAAATTATTTTGCAAGTAATAATGTAATGGTGTAACATTACACTATGACAGGATGGGAAGATTTTCTTTTTTTATGTTCCGAATGCACCACTTCTCATCAATTAGATGAGCTCTTTTCTCTTTTTCTTACTCTTGAAGAAAAAGAGGATATTGGTAAACGGGTTCTTCTTGTGAAGAATCTTATGGCAAAGAAGCTTTCTCAACGGGATATTGCTCAAAAATGTCATGTTTCTATTGCTAAGATTACGAGGGGGTCTAATGCATTAAAAATGATTAGTCAAGGATTGAAGGAGTTTATTTCTCGATGTTTCAACAAATAAGTGAAGCGGCTTTTCTACAACTCAAAAAAGAAAATGGAAGAGTGCTTCTTTATAAAGAGTACCCTGCAGATCTTCATACTCCGGCAGGGGTAGCCTCTTATTTTAAGGAACAAGGGGAAGAAATTACCCTTTTAGAATCGGGAGATAGGGATCCTGAGCTTGGGCGCTATTCATTTATTGGATTTTCTCCGCGGATGACCCTGACAGTTGTAGGGGAAGAAATTTCTCTAGAAAGGGAAGGGAAAAAAGAAAAAAAAGAGGGGGATCCTTTTTGCGTCCTGAGACAATTACATCAAGAGGCAGTAGCCCCAAGTGATAGGCATATTCCCGGTTTCATTGGAGGGGCCGTTGGGTACATAGCTTATGATGCGATCCGTTATGTTGAATCGATCCCAGATCGACATCTTAAGGATCAAGAATATCCCGATTTCTTTTTTCGATTTTATGATCAGGGGATTATTTTTGATCATACGAAATCGCGGCTGATTTTAGCTTTAATTGATACCGATTATGAGCGGGGCATGCAAAAGATTGCTGAAATGCATCAAAATATGGAGAACGGGGGAAAAAGTCCGCCAAAAAAAGGAGGAGAACATCCCATTTCAGTCAATTTATCAGATGCTGAGTATGGAAAGAGGGTTGAAAAAGCGATCGAATATATTCGGGCTGGGGATATTTTTCAGGTGGTGCTTGCAAGAACCTATCAAATGCCCTATTACACCTCTCCCTTTAATGTGTACCGTTCGTTGCGCATGCTTACAAGTGCTCCTTACATGTTTTATATTGAAGCCCCTACCTTTGCTATGGCTGGAGCTTCTCCTGAAAAGCTCATTAGCGTGAGGGGTAAACAACTGGAAGTAATTCCTCTCGCAGGGACGCGGCCGAGGGGAAAAGGAGAAGAGGATGTATTGATTGAGAAAGAACTTTTAGCAGATCCCAAAGAAGATGCGGAACATATGATGCTTGTGGATTTAGGAAGGAATGATGTGGGGTCGATTGCTGAAAAGGGGTCTGTTTATGTGGATAGGTTAAAAGTAGTGCATCGATTTTCCCATGTGATGCACCTTGCGAGTTATGTTAGAGGGACTTTAAGAGACGGTCTTGATGCTATTGACGCTTTAAGAAAAACTTTTCCTGCAGGTACCCTCTCTGGAGCCCCTAAAATCCGGGCAATGGAGATCATTGATGAGCTCGAACCAGTTAGAAGGGGGCCTTATGGAGGGGCGGTTGTGATGATCGACCATAGGGGAGACCTAGAATCTTGTATTCCCATTAGGATGGCTCTTCTTAAAGGGGGTGTTGCTTCAATTCGGGTAGGAGCAGGTATTGTTTTTGATTCAGATCCACAAAAAGAAGCAGAAGAAACTTGGAATAAAGCGAAGGTGGTCATTCGGGCTGTGGAAATGGAGAATACGATATGATTGTCATCATCGATAACTATGACAGCTTTACTTACAATCTGTATCAAATGCTTTCTCATGTAGAAGTTAGAGTGATAAGAAATGATGCGCTGACTCCTTCAGAAGTTTTGGCCCTACAACCTGCAGGAATTATTATTTCCCCAGGACCGAAAAGCCCAAAAGAGGCGGGTATTTCCATCTCTTTGATTCAACTCGCCTATGATAAAATTCCGATTTTAGGAGTGTGTCTTGGTCATCAGGCGATAGCAGAGGCCTTTCAGGGTAAGGTGATCAGAGCTCCTTCTCCTGTGCATGGAAAAAGGGGGCAAGTATTTCACAAAGAGAGGGGGCTTTTTAAAGGGATGCCCCTTCCCTTTGAAGCAGGGAGGTACCATTCTCTTATTGTTGAAAAGAGCTCTTTACCCAGTGTCTTGCAGATAGAGGCTGAAAATGAGGAGGGATTGATCATGGCTCTTAAGCATGTGGACCATCCATGTTATGGGGTGCAGTTTCATCCTGAATCAATTTTAACCCAAGATGGGGGGAAATTAATAGAAGCCTTTTTAAAGGAGTGTTATGGATCTTAGGCGTCTTTTAGAAAGGGAAGATCTCTCTGAACAAGAGGCTTTCAAAGCCGGTAGAGAGATAATTCAAGGAGCTTTTCCTTATCAAATTGCCGCTTTTTTAGCTCTTCTTCATTCGAAAGGGGAGACGGTTGAAGAAATTTATGGGATGGTAAGAGCAATGCAGGAAGTGATGATTCCTTATCTATCTAAAGAGAGAACTTTGGATATTGTGGGAACAGGAGGGGATGGAGCGTCCACTGTGAATATTTCGACAGCTTCTGCCCTTTTGGCTGCAAGTTTAGGTGTTCCTATCACTAAACATGGGAATAGAGCTTCTTCTTCTCAGTGTGGTTCAGCAGATCTTTTAGAGTATTTGGGGTTTGATTTTGATCATCCCAAAAGGGGAAATTTTACTTTTTTATTCGCCCCCCATTTTCATCCTGCATTTAAAAAAATAGGGCTGATTCGAAAAGAATTGGGGATACGGACTATTTTTAATATCATTGGTCCCTTACTTAATCCAGCATATCCCGCTCATCTTCTTTGTGGTGTTGCAGATCCTTCTCTTATGGAGGTGATGGCCGGGGTTTTAGTTAAAATGAAGACGACTCATTCGGTTGTTTTCCATGGGCAAGGAATAGACGAACTCTCTCTCTTAGGCCCTTGTCAGGTGATTGAAATTGAGAAAGGGGAAATGAAAAAATGGACATTGAATCCAGAGGACTATGGATTCAAATTGTGTACTCTCTCTGATTTGCAAGGAGGGGATGCCAAGACAAATGCCTCGCTCTTAAAAGAGGCGATGACGACAGGAAGGGGAGCTATTGCCGATACCTTAGCCTTGAATGGAGCGATGGCTCTTTATATTTATGGGAAGGTCCCTTTAAAAGAGGGGATTAGACTCGCAAAGAAAAATATGGAAGAGGGAACGGGGTGGATATTTTAAATCAGATCGCTGAGTCGAAAAAAAAAAGAATTCCTTCGTTTTATGAAGCGATTAAGCGGAGGGGAGTCATTGCTGAGATTAAGAAAAAATCTCCCTCTGCTGGGGAAATTAAACAAGTTGATGTGGTAGCTCAAGCAAAGAAATATGAGAGGGCTATTGCGGTCTCTGTCTTAACGGACGCCTCTTATTTTGGAGGCAGTTTAGACGATTTAAATAGGGTGCGAGAATCAACTTCCCTCCCTGTGCTGCGGAAAGATTTTATTGTAGAAAGGGGACAGCTTACAGAGGTCAGAAGTAGTGCTGTTCTTTTAATTGTCGCGATTCTTCAAGAAGAAACGGCCTCATTTATTCGTCTTGTAGAAGAATTATCACTTGATGCTCTTGTTGAAGTGAATAATGAAAAAGAGCTTGAGATCGCTCTTACGGCGGGAGCTTCCCTTATTGCGATCAATCATCGCAATTTAAGAACTTTTGAAGTGGATCCCCAAACAAGTCTTCGACTTGCCCCTTTAATTCCTCAAGGGGTCTTAAAAGTGGCTGCTTCAGGAATCTATTCTATAGAGGAGGCAAGGAACTATTTCGATCACGGATTTGATGCAGTCCTTGTGGGTGAAGCATTAATGAAATCCTCAAATCCTTCCAGGATGATTGAACTGATGAAGCGGCAGGTGAAAATTTGTGGGGTGACAGATCCTGAAACCGCCTATTTTGCTGCTCTTCAGGGAGCGAGTTATGTAGGTCTTGTTTTTCATCAAGAATCGCATCGCTATGTTGATCCTTCTCAAGGAAAACAGATTGCTGAAGGAGCCAGGAAGGGAGGGGCAATTCCTGTGGGGGTTTTTACTCATCAATCTAAGGAAGAAATCATCGCTATTGCTGAAGAGGTGGGACTGACCCACCTCCAGCTACACGGAGACCGAGCAAGAGAGTCATACCTCGATTTTCCTTCTCACTACACCTTAATTTATGTAGTGGAGGTGGATGAAAAAGGATCTTATGAGATTCCCCAGGGGCTTAATCAAGAAAAAGATTATGTGCTCTATGATAGTATGACTCCAGGGAAGGGAGTTTCCTTTTTACAGGCGGAATGGAAACCCTGTAAAGAATATCCCTTTTTTATAGCTGGAGGAATCACCCCTTTGAATGTAAAAGAAAAAATAGCCCATTTTAATCCCGATGGGATAGATGTCTCTTCTGGAGTGGAAAAAGGGGGAGTAAAAGATAAACAATTAATCGAGGCCTTGATTCGAAAATGTTAGAATATGGTGGTCAATTTGTTCCTGAAATCTTATTTGAACCTTTAAAAGAGTTAGAACGTGCGTGGAACGAAGCAAAGGGGGACCCTTTATTTCGAGAAAAATTTCATGCATTGCTCAAATCTTATGTGGGAAGACCCACACCTATCACTCGAATTGATCACTTTAGCCGGGCGATTGATGGGCCTCAAGTATTTTTAAAGAGAGAGGATTTGAATCATACAGGTTCTCATAAAATTAATAATGCGATGGGTCAATGTTTACTTGCGAAGAGGATGGGTAAAACGAAGATTATTGCTGAGACGGGAGCAGGTCAGCACGGAGTTGCAACAGCTACAGCATGTGCTTATTTTGGGTTAGAATGTGTTGTCTATATGGGAAGTTTAGATGTAGCTCGTCAATCACAAAATGTGGATAAAATGCATATTTTAGGTGCTGAAGTGATCCCAGTCGACAAAGGGGATAAGACTCTTAAAGAAGCTGTGAATGAGGCCCTGAGGGCGTGGGCTCTGGATTATGAAACCGCTTACTACTGTTTGGGGTCTGCGTTAGGTCCTCATCCTTATCCTGAAATGGTAGCATGGTTTCAAGAGGTGATTGGGTTAGAAATTCAAGGCATGCTTAAACCCGATGTGATGATTGCGTGTATTGGAGGAGGATCAAATGCTATAGGATTTTTCTCTCCTTTTTTAAATGAGCCAGTGAGGATGATTGGAGTAGAGGCTCTTTATGCTGCGAGAATGCAAACGGGGCGTCCTGGGGTCCTTCATGGATCTTATACTTATGTATTGCAAAATGAAGACGGTCAAATAGGAAAGACTACCTCTATTGCTGCAGGGCTTGATTATCCGGCGATTGGACCTATGCATGCTAAGCTGAAAGACTCAGGCCGGGTGGAATATGTGGCAGTGGGGGATCTGGAAGCTGTAGCTGCTTTTAAATTACTTGCAAGAACAGAGGGCATTATTCCAGCCCTAGAATCGTCGCATGCCTTAGCTTATCTGATGAAAATAGGGCGTGATTTACCAAAAGAGAGCCTAGTGATTGTTAATTTGTCAGGTCGTGGAGAGAAAGATATATGCAGTATATAGGGTATTTATGTGCGGATGAGGGGACGGTAGAAATGGCCCTTGCCCTTGTTAAGGGGGGAGTGGATTATTTGGAAATTGGAATCCCCTTTTCGGATCCTGTGGCCGATGGGCCTGTGATTCAAGATGCAGCGACCCTTGCACTAAGTCATGGGATGACCTCTCGCAAGGTCCTCGAAATCGTTAGAAAGATTCGAGAAAAAACGGAAGTACCCATCATTTTATTTACGTATCTTAACCCCCTTTTGTCAGCAGGTGAGAGATATCTGCAAGAAGCTTATCTTGCAGGCGTGACAGGAATTCTTGTAGTGGACCTTCCTCTAGAAGCTGCAGAAACACATATTCAACAATGTCGGCAAATAGGGCTTGATACGATTTTTGTAATCGCTCCTTCTACGACAGGGGAGCGGATTAGAAAAATTTGCGAGGCATGTAGGGGATTTGTGTATTACGCGTGCCGTAAGGGAACAACGGGAGAAAGAAGTGGGCTTCCTGAGAATTTAGCATTGCAGATCAAACGGATAAAACAGGAAACAGAGCTTCCTGTTGCAGTGGGATTTGGAATTTCTTCTCAAAAAGATGTCAAGGCAGTACTTAAAGTTGCTGATGCAGCTGTTGTGGGATCTAAATTTGTAAAAGCAGTTTTAGAAGGAGCTAAGCCAGAAGATCTTACTCATCTGGCTCAGTCCCTATACCTCATTTAAAGGGTTATTTCTGATGCATTGTGCAATGACTTGAACTCGTCTTTCTCTCTCTCCAAGATTTTCATTTATAGGAATGCGAGGCTCTAGTTTATGCGCTTGATAAAAGCCAAATAGTCCACACGCTGCACTCAGAGCAGTGAAAATGGAATAAATTAAATAGAGATCTCTTTCGTTGCGTCCGCGGGCCGAGTAAGCGACTTGTACTAGTCCCGTACTCATGGCCAAGGTCCAGCCTGAGATGATGTAAATAACGGCAACTGGAGACATAAGTATATTCCTTAGTTTTGTGATTGGTCTTCGATTGCTTGTGATAAGGGAGTTCCCGGTATAACGGCGGCAACTACCCCAGGGACAACGGCTACTACTCTACCTCTTAGACTACACACTCCGTTAAGTCCTAAGCAGACGGTTAAAATCCCTGTAAAAATTAAAGTATAGGCTACGCCACTGACTCGAGGGGAGTCAACGGGAGCGTCTAATAAAAGAGCTGCCATTCCAAATTGAACGGCTCCTGCAGTGAGTTGGTAAACAGATTGGACACATAATGTAGATGCTGACATAAAAATTTTTCCTAAACTTTGTTTGATGCGTTTGTTAAATCTTCTGGTGGCGCTGATGGGGCAGGTCTTAAAGGGTTGGGAACAGCAACGGTAAAAGGAACGGTAAAAGGATGTACTCTCTCAGTTGTTATGCGACAATTGTGAATCACATGAGAGCCCCCCCAGGCACTTAAGCTGAGGCTAAATAGAGCGAGACATACGCCGACGATTGCCTTTGTAGGGGAAAGGTTATCTTCTGTTGCTAAATTATAGAAGAGTCCCGCGGCAGTAGTGGCGCTCCAGGCAGAAAGGGAGGCGAGGGGGACGTTAGGTGAAATTCTTTGAGAAGAGGGGATTGTCATAAAATATCTCCTTGATATGGAATTCCCATATTAGGAGATCTACACAATTTCTTAATATATTTTTTTTAAAAAATGGGTGTTTACATAGAGGATCAGTGTTAAATAAAGGCCCCAGATAACGCCGATTTCAGTCAGTGAAAGGAGGTAGGGGTCGGGAATAACGACAGCGTGGAGAGCTTCTCCGGCACGGTAGCTGAGGGGGGCTCCAATGCCGCCTAAGATAAAGGGAAGCCACTTCCATTTCTGAATCCAGACAAGAGAATGATTTAACGTGACGGCAAATAAAGGATATAGACTCGTAAGCCAAAGAGGGGGGAATAAGTGATTACCCCCTGTGTAGAGAAGAAAGCCGCATTGAATAAAGCCCATTTCCATGAACACTCCAAGAAAGAGCGCGAGGATAGCTAAACGAAGATCTTGATAAAACAGGGGGCGATTTTGATAAAAGGTCATACTAAGTTGGCCACATGTAAGAAAAGAGGAAATCAGGGCGGAGGTGATGGAATAGCCGATGCCTCCCAGGTAGACACAGAGAAACCACCCAAAATAATAAATAAGGCCATTCACTAAATATCCGAGCATATCTCTATCAAAATAACCTTTTATTCAAGCAAATGCAAGTCTCACCTGACAAAAAATGGTTCTTTATGATAAAAATAAGATGTGGTTAAGAAACTATCGAGTTATTTTTGTTCTATTTTAATTTTAATTGGATTGGTTATATCTTATATCTATCTGGATCAGGAGAGGTATATATTAAAGCAGCAAACACTCCCTCTAAATCATGAATTTTATTTTGATGCCCCTTTTGAAGAATTAAATTTTTTACACACAGATGGGACAACAACCAATGCTTTATTTTTTAAATCGAAAGAGTCAAAAGGGGTTGTTCTTTATCTTCATGGGCGTGGAGGGAATCTGGCCACCTATTGGGGCTATTTATATGGAGATTTTACGGAGAGGGGATACGATATCCTGATGATTGATTATCGGGGTTTTGGAAAGAGCGTAGGGATTCCTTCAGAGGAGGCTTTTTTTGAGGATGCTGAGGTTGCCTATCAGTATCTGTTAAAGGAGTATCCAGAAGACAAGATCACGGTATATGGAATTTCTCTTGGGACAGGGATAGCAACCCATCTTGCAGCTACCCATTCTCCTCGTCTGTTGATTTTAGAGGCTCCCTATTATTCGATGTTAGATTTAATCCCTCGAAACGCCCTTTGGTTACCCTCTTTTATTGCAAAGTGGATTGTTAGGTATCCCCTTCGGACAGATCAGTGGATAGAGAAGGTGACGGTGCCAGTGCATCTTTTCCACGGAAGGGAAGATGCTTTAATTCCGTATCATTCCAGTGAGCGCCTGTTAGAGCACATTAAAAGTCCTCATGAATTGACAACTATCGATAAAGGGACCCATAATTTCTTATCAAGACACCCCGAGTTTCAGCTCAAGCTTTCTGAACTTTTACCCTAGTGCTCTGTCAGCTTTTTAGCTAGTTGCTCTCTCCAGGAGAGGGAGATGTAGTCGGAAGCTCTAGGAGCTGTTTTTGGCTTTTTTGTGGATAGCCAGTTAGACCATAATGCTTCCCACTCTTCAGTTTCCCATGGAGATCGCATTCTTTCAAATTTCGATTTGACATCAGTAGATTCGGTATTTACCCGAAGAAATTGAAACTCACCTTACGCATGCAAATCTGTTTTCTTTATGAAATGCTTAAAAACATAAAAGATTTTAAGTAGGAGATTAAGTGAGGGTCTCGGTGAACTCGGTGCTCTCGGTGGTTATTTTTATTCACATATATGGCTGAGCAACCTATGCTAACCATCTTTCTGCAATGATCGTGTTCCCTTTCCCAACGTTTCGAAAAATAACCACCGAGAGCACCGAGTTCACCGAGACCCCTATTAAGTCCCATACTTCACATATCCTATCTATTCACCACCACCTTGCAAGATGTAGGATGAGCTGCTGCGTAAGGTGAGATTGAAAGCTACGTTCTGCAATTTCTCATTTAATGATGGGTCATAACACAATTTAAAAGCCCTACGAACTTCAGCATCGGTATAACTTTTTTCTTTTCATTGCTCTTTAAATTCATCTAAATAATCATGTTAACTCGATATGTTATATAGTTGATTGTAAATTGCTGCTGCAGTGTTTTTTACTAGAAGTACTGCGACTTGGTGGCATCAAGAATTTTTTCGTTATTTGAGCAAGAAGTAACCGATCAATGGGAATACATCGAGTCTTAGTACCCTCGATAGAAAGCTCGGGATAGGTTTCTTTGTCTGTCTGTTTCTTATTATATTTTGCAATGATTTCAGCTTGAAAAGCTCCCTCAATCGTCTTGAGAATATGATCTACCTTGTCCATTAAGTTCAGCTTTAGAATGGCTTCGAGTGGAGCGGTGATTTCTCGAGGTAGTTGAGTAGGCGGAAATCGGACACTCTGTATACTGAGATTTCTTAGCTTTGTTTGTGCATCCTCTCCTTCTGTAGGGGCCTCTAATTCTTGATATCTTTGTTGTTCTAGATGCCTACATTGTGCGGGATAGTGAAGTTCAAGAGTTCTCCTCCATTCTGAGTCTTCAAGTAGAGTGTCATGTAACTTCTCTTCATCAGTAAGGATGCCTCGAATGGTTACTTCAGCGTGCGTCAGGTCTTCGGAGGTTACGCCTGTGAGAGCGCTGAATTTCATTTTAGTACAGTTGATAGGAAGATCGATCAGGTCTGCTAGTTTTTCCTTAAGACTGGCGGGATAGATAAGGAGGATTTCCCGTTCCACTTGTTGAACTACGATGTGGGGGCCATATTCTAGTTGAGCTTGAGTGAGTACATAAGTTGGGTTTTTCATCTCTTCATCAATAGCATGTTTTAATGCTGTGATTTTTGCTTTTGCGATCTGTTCCAGGGTAGATAAAACAAGGGAGCGGCGTAGAGCTATAAAGGTAGGGAGTAGGTTTCCTCGATCTAGGTCTAAATGAAGCCTTGCTAGCCCTAAATGAAAAAGGGAAAGGGTAAGGCCGTCGATGCATGTATTTCCTGATTCTCGAATAATGGCTAAAAAGAAAGGGCGGAATGATGCATTCAATTCAGCTTCTTCAAGGAAGGTTCTTAATTCTATTTTTAAAGCCGTTTGGTCTTCTATATCAGTAAGACTCTTTATTCGATTTGAGGCCATGTTTAGCCATGCAGTGACTAAGTCTCTTGCTGTAGTTTTAAGATTCCAAAAACAAGGAGAAATAGTTCCTTCATAGAGAAATTGGGATTTATTGATTCGGAGTGCAGTAGCCCAGTCATCGGAGCGGAGTATTCCTGCAAAGGGGTTGTTATTGAGGGAGACTTTGAATGATTCGGTTCGTAAAAATGCTCTAATCGGATCAGGAAATACTGCCAGTTGATTGTAACTTAGATTGAGTTCTTCAAGGTTAGTAAGATGCAAGAGGGTATCTGGCAGAGTCGTGAGGTGGTTATCAGAGAGGTCTAATATTTTAAGATGAGTAAGCCTTCTGATAAAGTCTGGGAAGGTAGTGAGTTGAAGAGAACCAAGATGTAATTCTTCAAGCTTAGAAAAATTTCCGATAGAGTCTGGAAGGGCAAGGTTGTTGGATTCTAAGATTAATTTGGTAAGGTTGGGGAAATTTTTGACGGTGAGAGTTTTAGTGAAGGTGCTTTCAAAAGGATTTTGGGAAAGATTGAGTCCTCTAAGCTCCGAAAGGGAGATAGATGGGGGAAGGGAACTTAGGTTATTATTACTTAAATTGAGAAATGTCATTTTTTGCAAAGAGGGGAAATGAAAAATATCTGGTAGAGTATCTAATCCGAATTCATCTAAATATAATTCAGTTGCTGCCGGGTTTTGTATGAATTCTATAATACGAGATTTAGCTCCAGAGCGACCCGAAAGTGACCAATCATCAGTTGCACTATTGCACCAAGCATCGAGTTTTTTTAAGATGCGTTTCTGATCTATTTCACTTATTTTTTTAGCGTAATCCGCTTCAATAGCGCGGATGTGTTGATCAGTTAATGGAAAAGTAAGAGGAGTTTTCTTGTGGTAGGTTGAATTAAAAGCCCGGACTAACTCTTCAACTTGAGTGTGGTTTTCAGCTTTTATTTGTTCTAATAATTCTGCTAGATAAAAAAGTTCATTTTTATCCAAGATATGTTTTATACATTGAAGACGTATGTCATTGGTAATGGTTTCAGATTCAGGATTAAAAAAATGAATCTTTCCTTCAAGAATGGGGGATTTATGGCTGGGGATAGGGGGTAGCATTTTTGCCACTTTTTTAAATAAAATAGCGCATATGCCGAGCTGATCTGAGGGAAAATGTTCCTTTATCTCTGCTAGATCACCGGTTGTTGATAAAGTAGAATAAGCCTCACTTAATCTGCTAAGGAAAGGTTGTAAAGTAATCAATGAAACTCTCCTACTATAAATTTATTTATGAGACCATCCTCCCGCACCTGCAAGGGGGGGCATCGAGAATGCTTTAGTAATGTCAGCAAGAAGTAAGGGGTCGATGATAATATGTGTAGAGGTTTTTTGAAAGGGAAGTGCATCAGTTAATTCTGCAACACGTCTCAGGTTATATTCCGTAATGATTTTAGATTGCCAATCTCCCTTAATTGCATCGAGAACCATTCCTATTTGACTCTTTGCGCTAAGGTTTAAAATAGTTTCAAGTTGAGTAACGATGTCTAGAGGTAGTGGTAGAGGGGGGTGTTGAAGGCTTTCTCTACTTAGATGAAGGAGGATTCCCTTTGCTTTTATTTCTTCAGAGGGATCGAAGCTCTCTGCTGCTTGAGCTATCTGTTCTTCTATCATTCTGCACCGGTCAGGGTAATGGAGTTCAAGGGTGCGTTTCCATACCGAGTATTTTTCGAGGAGTAGCGTAGCATGCAATGCTTCTTCATTCGAGAGAAGGGTTCGGATGGAGGTTTCAGCATCGGAAATAGCCTCGTCTGAGATATCCAAACTGAATAGTGTCTTTTCAGTACACTCGATAGAAAAATCGGGTAGGTCTTTGAGTTTTTCCTTCAGCTTAGAAAGGTAGGCAAGAACAACCGGGTATGGTGCAGTGTACCTAAAACTGCTGTTTTTTTTTACTATGCCCTCTAGATGAGATAGGACGAGGGCTTTGCGTAGAGCGATAAAGGTCTTGAGTAGGTCTCCTTGATCTTGTAAAAATTGAGTCCAATTCTCAATAAGAAAATTTCCGGTAAAGGGGTTATAATTAAGTGAAAGGCTGAGTCCTTCAATATGTGTAAGGGCTTTAATAGGGGTAGGGAATTCTCTCAGTTCGTTATGAGAAAGATTGAGTAATTTAAGGGTAGAAAGATTTCCTATAAAGTCTGGAACGCTTTGTAGCTTATTGGAATAAAGATCTAATTTTTTAAGCTTGGGAAGATGTTCGACTGCTTCAGGAAAGCGTCGGAGGCCGCAACACCGAACCCGTAAGGTTTCTAGATTAGTGAGGTTTTTGAGTGTTTCGGGAATGGTTGTAACTTCTCGATTTTCAATCAGAATGAGCTTTTTAAGTGCAGAAAGATATTTGATAGAATCAGGAAGAGAGGTGAGATGAGTTTCTGTTAAATCGAGGTGGGTAATTTTTTGCAAAGAGGGGAAATGAAAAATTTCGGGAAGGTCTGCTATTGTCAATTCAGTTAACCATAATGCAGTATCTGGAGCTTGTATGAATTCTAAAATTTCGCTTTTAGCGTGACTCCGATCGACAAATAAAGGGGCCTCTTCAACCCAGGACTGAAGAACGTTATTGATTATTGCAGTATCGATCTGTGTCTCAGTTAATGGCAGTGTGAGAGGGGGTTCTTGAGGATAAATAGGGCCAAAATCTCGGGATAGAATATCAACTTCAGTTTGGTTTCCATCTTGTATTTGTTTTAATAATTCTGACAAATATAAGCTTTCATGTTCATTCAGAAGATTTTTTAAATATTTTAAGCATTCTTCGCGTGTCAGTGGTTGATTTTCAAGAAAATCTAAAAAATGGACCCTTCCGGTCAGAGGGGGAACTGTATCGCTTGAGGAAAGGGAATGACGCATTTTTATGATTTGGTGAAATAATGACACCGCCAGTGCTAGGTCATCTGTCTCTAAGATAGTAGAATGAGTTTTATCTAGTGCGGTAAGGAAAGACTTGTTAAAAGTAATCAAGAAAAGACCTTTGATATGCTGCTCATATGCATGTATTATATATAAATGTGGTTTTATTTGTAATTTATAAAATTTTATTTACAATAAAGGTTTGCTGAAAAAAAATAGCAGGATAAATTCGCAATTCAGGTTAGTAGTTTCTATTACCTATTCCAATGGTGTAAATGCCGCTTGTGACCCCTTCTCCTTGTGCGGCTAGTCCATCTTCATATTCTGGCCCCCGACTGCTGATAGAAGAAAGGGGAGGAGTGTCATCTAAGGTATACAAGGGGATTTCTAAATCAAGAGATAGGGAGATCGCCTCCTCTCTGATCGCTTTTTTTGCAGAAAGGGGGGCAAAGGGGGGATATTCTTTTTCAAGAAATAAAGCGGGAGTTTTTTCCTCTGTCAGTAAAAGCTTAATTAAAGCACGGGCTACGAGATTCCCCTTACTATTTTTAAGGGCAATAAGTTTAATTTTTCCATCGAGAAGGGTGTTCATTAAACACTGGTTAACTTGAGGAAGACCTTCCAGTTTTTGGCAACTTCCCTCAACTTCGGTGCCCGAAAGAAGAAGGTCCTGCCACTCATCTGTCATAAGCTTTCCTTTAAAATTGACCCATCGATTCCATATTAAAGGGTAGTGCTTAGAAAGAAATTCGAGATGGGGATGCCCCTCTATGTTATACCTTTTTTGTAAAAAGGTTCTCTCGACAAGACTTAAGAAAAATTCCCGTATCGCTTGATTTAAGAGGGGGTTATCCACGGATCTAATATTAGCAAAAAGAAGAGCAAGACTTCCCGGATACCGCTCCTTTTCTGAAAGGGACCAGTAGGCATCCTCTAGATGGGCTGGAGTAAAATCGAGGAGTTTTTCGAGGACCTGAACTGTTACAGCTT
The DNA here is from genome assembly GCA_018062315.1 of Simkaniaceae bacterium. GTDB lineage: Bacteria > Chlamydiota > Chlamydiia > Chlamydiales > Simkaniaceae > JAGOSM01. The sequence continues at coordinate 38,868 of JAGOSM010000010.1, forward strand.
CTTTTAATTGAGTAAGCTGAAAGGAAGAAGGCCATCCCATAGAAAAAAAACCTGTTTTTAAGAGGATATAGAGAAAATTAAGTTGTTTTGCACAGGTATATAAAGGGTGAATCAGCGATAGTTTTTCGCAGGGGGTTAAGAGGGGGGCTTCCTCAAGGGCTTGTAATGTTTTTAGATAAAGGGTGTTAGGTACAGAGGTTTTCTTTTTAAACTCAAAGGGATAAGGGAGCTCCTTCATCCAGAGAGATAGGTAAATCATGGGCAATTTGAGGTGGGGGACCTTTGCCAGCTCTTCATATGTTTTTTGGTAGAGAGGGTCTTTTCCATGCGTGAGGAGCACTATGGCTAGGTAAAGGGCGATTTCTTTATCCCGGTGCTGACATGCGATAACATAGCTTTCATGAATGTTTTTCTCTCTGATCCCTGTTCTTAATAAAAGATCAAGAAGGAGCAGTTGGAAAACCTTTCTTTGGAGCTCTGCTAAAGAACGAGAGGGGGTCTTTAGCTGATCAAATAAGGGGCATAAAACCCCGTTTTGTGGTAATTTATGCCAAATTTCATCCGCTAAACAGGTTGATAAGAGGGGTTCAAGAAGATCTTTTGGGAGAAAGGTAGAGGAGAGCGTTTTTACTTTAATCAAATTTTGAATTGTGGGATCGAGATCAATTGAGGAAAAATCATTGAAGTAATGAGATAGGGCTGAATATACTGGCTCCATTAAAAGTGAGAATAAATAAAGATGAAATATAAAACAAAAGAAGAAAAGTTTCTTTTTGCTCTCTATGAAGACAAAGAAGCAGTACAAGATCGATATAAGGTAGGGGAAAAACTCGGTTATTCACCTAAGGGAATCGATGTGATTGTTCAATTGTTGACCAAGGGCAATTTTATTAAGAAAGATGGGGATACAGAAGTCTTTCTTACAGAACATGGGATTTGGTTTGTTGAGAATTTCCCCTCAAGTTGAACTTATATGCAATAGATTCATGAAATCTTGAAATGGCTCTGTAGTCGAGCTATCCACAATCGCAGGAGGGGTAAACCAAGAAGGGGCAAGGTTTTCCATTCCATAGGACGTGAGTGTTTCGTACAGTTGGTTTTGTTCGAGAGTATTGAGTGAAATGGGATAGTCTGAATTGGGATCACTCAAATTGAGCAAAGAAGAACATGCAAAACAGATGTCGGCCGGAGAGGGGGTAGGCGGTACATCGTTTAAAAAGGACATCTGCCCTACTAAAGAGGTAATGGCTGGATCCTGCTGAACTGAAGAATCGAGCAGCTGTGAATTCAAGAGGGCCCCGCAAAATTGAAGTAAAAATAAGGGATCGAGTCCTTGCTGAGTGGCAACGGGAGACAATTCGGAATAAAAAATACCCACTCCTGCTAAATCGCCTGCCTCAGGAGTGTTATAAAAAAGAGCCGAGATGGCTTGCATGGCATTCGGAAAACTGGTGGGATCTTCTGCATTGACTAACATACAGCTCGGACCGACATTGACCCCCAAGAGTTCACTCATGGCATTCATGACTTGAGGGGTAATGTGTGCATCGTCTGGATTAGAAGGGATCGCAGAGTTGACCATTTGGTAGTAATTGGCGGGATTGGATAGGTAGTGTACGAACTGAGCAGGGTCATTATTAGCATTTGCTAAAGTTGCAGAGACAGATTCCCAAGGTGTCGGGGCATTGCTCACGACATTAGGAGATAAACACTTTAAGACATTACATCCCCCTGCAACACCACTCAGATAGTTGTAATTAACAGGGCCTAAATTAGTTAGGGTATTGACAAGCTCCAATTCAGCAGGTTGGGAGGAGTCGTATTGTGCGGGGGTGGCATCATTCTTGATGCAGCAACCCGCAATTTTAAGAAGTGTAGGTGCTGCCTCAGACCAAGTAGAGACGGGGGTACTCGGAATATTTTGGAGTTGTACGGAAAGATCCACTAGGAGATTTTTCATCGCGGGATCAGAGATTTGATTTGCAAATTGTTGGAGAGCTTGCTGGGTGCTAGCGAGGGTGTCAAAAGGGGAAGCGCCTCCTCCCTGAGAGTAATTATCATAATTTGATGTTGGCGTAACATTATTTACATTCATGAATAATCTCCGTTTATTTAATTAATATATTAATCTCCATTTATTCATCAACATAAATTAAAAATTTTAGTTGATAAAAAAGAGAAGGCCAACCTATTCTAGTAGGTAGTGATCTTATGCTGTATGTTTGGGAACTGATTTTTATCGAAGTAGGGATGATTGTGATATGCATGGGAGTCTGCCTATGTCTCTTTTTAGTTCAGGGGATGCAAAAGCGGCAAAAAGAGGAGCTGATTGCCCGTTTAAAAAGAGACCTAGATCGCATGGTTAAGGGGGAGATTCCCTATCAAGTTGCCCTTCTAAAGATAAAGGGGGTCACTCTATTTCATCTTTCCGTCATTTTGAAACAATTTGGACCCCTCATTTGTGGAGAGGAGGGGGAGTTGTTTAAAGCGGAGCTTGGGGAAACATTATTAAAACCCCAATTGAAAGAATGGATGAAATCGCGCCGGTTTGTGAAAAGGGTGGTGGCTGTTCAGATCATGGGGTTTATCCAGGATGAAGAGGGATTGCTTGGTTTTTTAAAGGACGCCTCTCCTTTAGTGAGGTTGAATGCCATGCTGGGGGCGATGAACTTAAAAACTGTAAAAAGTATAGAGGGGATTATTGAGGCAATGGCAAGGGAAGCGCCTCTTGCCCGGTATTCGTACCGAGATGCGTTTTTGCGAAGAGATGAAACGATTTATGCCATGCTTAAAGAGAGGCTCAATCAGGAAACAGACCCTTGTATTCGAGAATGTTGTTTAGAAGTGCTTAAAGATCAAGGTACCCCATGGTGAGATCCTTCATTTTGGCTGCGAGCTTACTTTTGACTTCCTTTGATGAGAAAAAGGAGGAAGAGAGGGGGCTCGCTTTTGAAAAGGAGGGAAACTTTCATCAAGCTCTTGAGGTGTACCGCTCTCTTTATGAGCAACACAGAGAGGATATGGATCTGCTTTGTAAGGTGGGTCGCATGTACGGGATGATTAAAGAATGGTCTTCTGCAGAGGCGGCTTTAAAGGAGTGTCTTCAAAAAGACCCAGGGAATGTGGATGCAGAGGCCTTTTTAAGTTATGTCTACTATTGGCAGGGCAAATATCAAGAGGCGAAAGTTTTAGCAGAAAAAATTATCCGAGAGCATCCCAATTACATGGAGGTGCATCTTTTAATGGGAGGCCTTTTGCATGCAGAGAGGCACTACGAGAGCGCATATCAAAAATATTTGCTCTGTTTTCAAAAAGAGCCCTCTAACAGACTAGCAGAGAGAGGGTTAATTGCCACAAAGCCCTTGGTTAGACCTTCTATCGAGGCAAGAAGTTTATACGTACAAGAAAGAGAGCAAGACCTTTTAACTCCTGTAACAACCACTCAGATGACTACGATCAATGAAGCTTTGACCTTGATTTATCCCATCAATGACAGGTGGAGGCCTTATTTAGAAGGGGTTTATGATCTTCAAATTCAGCACAATTTAGTAGCGAAAGTCAATAATTATCAGGTGAACAGCTATTTTCAAAATATAGGGACATTTGTTCAGTTTGGAAATTTTTGGACTTTAGATTTGGAGTCGAGGATTCACTTTGCCCGTAATAAAGGGGGCAGTAATCTTCTTCCCTTTCATAATAGAACGTTATGGGAGCCTCAGGCTGAGTTGCGTTATACAACACCTGACCATTTTTTTATTTTAAGTGGCGAAGTAGATTCTCTGATCGCCCGTCTTTTTCCCATTAATCAGTCTCAGTTAATTGCTCGAAAAGGGGTCACTACCGCATATGAATACCGATTTCAAGCCCCCTTTAATGGGATTGGGGGGACAGGGAATGTTGCTTGGTATGGGCATAGTGTTCCCAATCGAGAACATGGGTATTCAGCATGGGTTCGATTTCGCATTCCTTCTGCGGTTCCCGATTTTTTAATCCGGTATGAGTTCGCTTACAAGGGATTTCACAAGGTTGTAGGGGCTTATAATTCATTTAAATGGCGCAATCAACACCTTGCGAGGGTGACCTATCATAAGGAGTGGATGCCTAAGGGGTATTTTGATCTTTCTTATAGCTGGCTTTGGTCCGATACGCATCAGCTTACGGATCAAACAGAAATCATTCTTCCTGGAGAGGCTAATATTCCTACTCCTATTCAAAAGAACATTTTTCATGCCAATATTGTGGATGTGCTTTTTCATTATGTGGCTAGGCAGTCGATCCATTTTGAGGGGAGGGGGCGTTATTATCACGATACCAATCGGTATCGAGCATGGGCCCTTTTCGGTTCTTTTGAATATGTTTTTTAATCTGCTATAACTCTAAACTTTTTATAAACCTGAATTTTTTACACCTCAATTTTCCTTTGCGCCCCTGCGCCCATACTTTTACCCACATCTTTTTTTGACAGAAAATTCTGTTTCTGCAGTCCTCTTTCATCTTGCAGGGTGGTGGTGAATAGATAGAATACTTAAAGCATGGGACCTAATGAGGGTCTCGGTGC
>JAGOSM010000096.1 GCA_018062315.1 Simkaniaceae bacterium
TTTTGTGTAAAATTTTAATTTGCTAAAAATGCGCTTTAGGAATACAACTGATCTAAAATCTTAATTGAAGGATGAGTATGTCTAAGTCGTTCCAAATTTCTCTTGCTGTGACACTGTTAAGTGTTGGATCAGTGTTTGCATCAGAGTTTAGTGAAGTGAATCAAGAGCCTCTTTTTGAGCAAAATATCGTAGTTCAAAATGAGATGACTGAGAAAACCATGTGTCCTCCTGCAGGATGCCCGCCCATGTCGGATGCAACAGTGCCTTGTGAACCCATGGTACTTCTTCCGAGTCAACCCTGTCCTCAAAATTGGAGGGTGTTAGGAGAGTTTCTCTATTTACTCCCTACATTAGATGATACCTATTTTGTCCTCAATTCGGGTTTGAGTACGACCTTTCCAAATGGAAAAAGAGAAAATAACGATTTTGGTTTTAAACCGGGCTTCCGTGTAGGGGCTGAGTTTGCTTGCTGCAATAGCCACCGGACAGTACAGGCTTTATACTCTCGTCTTTCTGCAAGTGAAAATCGGACAGTGACAGGCTCCCATCTTTGGGCGACTTTAGGTCGGCCTGATCTAACAAGTGCTTTTGAGAATTATTCGGGGAGCGCATCATCCGAACTCAAACTTTTATATCAAAATGCAGAATTGAATTGTTCTCACCAAATGGTGAATAGCCATGGTACCTACCTCTATATTCAACCTGGGGTAGAGTTTGGCTATTTTCGATTAAAAGAGGAATATAACTATCAAACGGAGAGTGCTCTCGGTTCGATTGATCAACAATCTAAAGTGTGGGGAGTGGGACCACAGTTGGGGATCGGACTTGATTATAGTATTTATCAAGGAAAAATCAGCTGCTCAACAGTACAGTCCTTTTCGATGACCTCTCTCTTTTCTGGAGGCATTTTAATGAGCCGTGGAATGACAAAAAATGTCCAAACGCTAGCAACTGTAACACAGCTCAGCATGCAAGATGAGTTGACATGGAGAACAATTCCCGCATTGCGTGCCCGGGTTGGATTGAACTATCTCATCCACGCTTCCAAATTTGGATTTGCTGTGGGAATTGGATATGAATTCAATACCTATGTCAGAGCATTAAGCAGAGTCAATTTCACAGATGATGTGGCTGATGGTTTATGTAATACAGAGTATTACAATTTTGATATCCAGGGACTTTATGTCTCAGGAGCCTTTTCATTTTAAGCGCTTGTTCAGAAATCTAACGCAAAGCAAAAAGGTTGGTGATTACCAGCCTTTTTGTCTTTTCAATCACATTGTAAAAATATAGGCTACTTTACCTCTCCGTTCCCAGGCTTCCATAAAATCGGAAAGGGAGTAAGAGATATGCGTTGCATCATCTGACGGGAATGCAGGATCCATACAAAGAACCCTTTCTTTTAAAGGGTCATATCCGGTAACGACTAACAAATGTCCTGTAGCATAGGGTGCAGCACTGCCGGGTAACGGTCCTCTCACACTGGTAATGATCGGAATTCCTTGATGGAGTTTTTTATAAATATCACCAAATCCAGACAACTTCTCAACCCAGCAACTCCATTCAGAGCCTAGACATGCTGAGGCTTGTGCAATATTAAAGACCCAGTTCCCAAATAGATCCCCCCCTTGATCCCAAACTTGTTCTGCAAAATGGAGAGGGAGAAGACTCTTTTTTTTTAAGAGGTAGTGGATGACAGCTGTAGTAGAGGTAGGAGAGCAAAGATCTCGATAACGGAGGTGATTCAAACACATCTGTGAAAGTCCAGGAACAGGAAGCGCGATGGATTCGGTAGGAGTTAGATCGGAGGATTTTTCTCGGTGGATATAGACATGAAGACTGGAGAGTTCGGTAAGAGAGGCTGTTCCTTGCGTTGAAATCTTGATTCGAAATCCTGTGGCTTTTTTCTCTAAGATCGATAGAGTGTCGTAATCTATTGTTATTGCCTCGGCTTTGCTCTGAAAACTGGATTGCCCTTCACTTCCCCACGATGCATAAGGTAACCAAGGAGACCAATCATCTATTTTGACGCTAATAGAGAACAGGAAAGCTCCTTCTCTAGGGCGTTGCCCATTCCAAGAAAGGATAAGTTCATCAAAAGGAGAAAGATTCTCCACCGTCCACTCTTGAGGTAAGGGAGCCCTTAGATGCATCATATGAATAAAGGTTATACATGAACTTTTGTTTCACCTACCAGGTGAAAGTAAATCCGCTTTACAAATGACTCGATAACCTCTATATAGCCTAGGACATGAGGCTTACTTCTCTAGCGCTTGCAGATCGATCTCAAAGATGGTGGTATCTCAGTAGCATTCAGCTGGCTGGGGGAGTCATTAGTCTTCCTGTGATTGGAATAGGATCTCATCTTGCTCTATCCTACGGGCTGGCCACGGCAATCACGAGCATTTTGATTGGAAATCTCTTTGTGCTCTTCATTAGTTACTTGATGATTGCAATGTCCTTTCCTCGCCGGTTAAACGCTGTAGAAAATGCAAAGCAATACATTGGAGTCGCAGGAAGCAAAATTTTTGCTGTGTTTATTTTAACGTCGGCCCTCGGATGGAGCGGTTGGATTTTACTCTCCGGAGCACATCTACTACATAAACACCCCTTCTTTTCTACTCTTGCTACTGGATCTCTTGTGGGAGGTATTGCCTCTTTTGTTCTTTTAATCGGAATTAAAGGGCTGAAAAATCTAGCCCTTTTTACAGTCATTCCCTTACTCGGATTGCTCGCCTTTCTTATTTCAGATGGGATGAGTGAAATGGCTATACTCCCGAAGAGCAGCCACCTCTTGAGTTTACCTGCAATTGCTCTTGCCATTTCCCCTTCCATTGGGGCCATTATGGATTACCCTACCTTTTTTAGGCATAGCAAGACGACGAAGGATGCCTATATTGCGATTGGAGTTATCTTTGTGATTACCTGCATTGTTGAAATGGCAGGGTTTATGTTGCTAAATTCTCATTTAGATCCCAATCAACACCAGCTTCTCACTTTCTTTGTTATTCTTTCTATGATTACAGGTGCTTGCTGGAATATTTATGCGGCATCTGTCGGTTGGGAATC
>JAGOSM010000044.1 GCA_018062315.1 Simkaniaceae bacterium
TGGACAATTTGATCAGTAGAGTTGCTAAATTGTCCAGATTTAGCTTAAGTCGTTGAAGATAGGTGGGTCAATATAGCTAATCTGGTAAAGACGGTTTTCTCCATTTTCCCAGGAAATGCCCTCGGGAGTTCGTAAGACGAGTTTGTAGGGGCAATCTTTAGGCATAGTGTGAAGGATTGACCATGTGTCTGAGGTAGTTAGGGTCATAGGCATTCCCTTTTCCCAGCTCATTCCAGGTCCTTCTCCCCGTATTTCAAGAGAATTTCCAGCTCCAGCATGATAGGAGACGCGGAGCTCTTCATAATGGCTTTGTAAATCGGAGCCAATTTCAGTTTTTACTACTTCAGCAAGATGGGGTGTTGTTTCCATGAGAGAGGTTAGTGTGCGTATTTGGTAATTAGAAGCTCGAATGCACCGTCGAAAGAGGTCGATTTGTGTGATATTAAAGGGAATAGGTTGGTAAAGGGGAAAACTATGTGGAATAATGCGTTTGTAGTAGAGATCGCTTGAGGGAGGAAATGGATATTTACTGAGAACGCAAAGGGCTAGGTGAAGTAAGGGGCTTTTTTCTAATTCGTATGAGATTTTTTTTGAATGGATGATTTCGTCAGGGATAGTAGATGCCATGCAGTAGGGAATAGAGGGGATCGCGCCAATGGAATGAAGCGAATCAAAAGACACTTCTGCTTTTTTTACAAGCGCTGGATCAATAAGGTGGTGCTCCTGCCCTCTGTTTCCCAAAATAGCAAGGGCATTTGATACAAGACGGGTTTTGTCAGACCGATCACTTAAATGTTTAACAATAACATTCACTTTCTCGATATAGGCATCATTTACAGGAAAGGGCGTTTTCATTCGCCATAGGCTTTCCAATAAAATGCCACTTTCAAGTGTTTCAAGCGTATCTAGTGGGTAATCTACTTCCGTTTCATCTTCTAAGGGAAGGTTGTGGTCGGTGCGTAGGGGTAATCCGTAATAAGAACGGAAAGCATTTTCTCCTGGATACAGATCAGTTCCTTGAATGCTATCTCGTTCACATACAAGATCAAATTCAGGATCTTGCGTTTCATTCAAAGTGCCTGATAGTTCTTGAATAATATGGGTGATTTCATGAGCAAGGGTGCAAATTTGTTCTCGTGGGCGGGTAGCATCTGATCGCATAAGAATCGTACAGTTTCCGACCACAGCCTTTGAGTCGGGATAGGGATAGATAGAAAGAGATTTTCCGCTCCCTCTAAGGTTTTGAAAAAGAATTTCTTGAAGAGCAGGGCCAATCCTAGGAGTTGTTGACATTATTTGGTAAATATATTCTATGTGTTTTGAATTATAAATATTTACTGGATTATACATGTGCGTAATTATACAAAATAAACAATTTAAAAATCAATAATCATAAAATGGGTCACCCAACTGTTTATCTAAAATTTTTCATGGTACGTGGGAGGGTGATGAATGCGCAAAGGATAGCAAAAAATACCCCTGCAATAAGGGGAGTGCCAGGGGAAATGGCTATAAGAAAACCTCCAACAATCCCTGTGACTGATTCTGCAAGGACCATCACCGACTGGTTTACCCCAAGCGCTTCCCCTTGAGAGTGTTCATCTACCAGATTGGATACAAGCAAGGGACAAGCGGTAAGCCCTAATGCAGAACAGATTCCCGTTGGAAGAAGTGTGAGATAAAGAGGTGTGGGGGTAGAAGGAATGAGGAGAATAAGTAAGGAAAAACCAAAAAAAAGAGAGGCCATTGCTAAAGTTTTTCTCGGGTGGGTTGTTTTCCTAAAAAACAGGGGAGTTAATGCGATCGGGATCGAAAGGTATCCATTTGCAAAGCCGAGCATCGCAACATCAAATGCAAAAACCTTAAGAAGGTAGACTGAGATAAAATTAAAAAAGAGAAGGACTGCCATGTAAAAGAGGAAATTACAGAAATAAACGTACCCCATCGTCGGTTTTTTAAGATTCTCGATAATCAAAGAAAAGGTGTCGTGGAGACGGACTTCAAGGGTTGGTTTAGGGGGCTTAGTATCGTAAAAGAAATAGAGGACCCCTAATAAACTTAAGAGAGCTAATCCTGCTGCCATATAAAAAGGGGAGCTATAGCCTACAAATTCAGCAAGCTGCCCCCCTATTAAAGGGCCAAAAATAAACGCAGAGCTTACAACTGCGGTGATCCATCCAAAATCTTTTGCTTTACTCTGACTGCATCCATTTAAATCGGCAATGCTCGCTTGACCAATCACAATATTCCCTTCAAGAAGACCACAGAGAAGCCTCGCTATGTAAAGACCTGTAAGGCTTCTGATATCGATCATGAGCCCTGTAAGAAGATGAGCTGGAATAATGGCCCCTAGAGTGATTGAAAGGGTGAATTTTCTCCCATATTTATCAGATAATTTTCCAATAAGGGGACTGCCAAAAAATTGTCCTAAAGGATAAGAGGCAATCAGTCCTCCAAGAAGAGCTGCATTCAGCCATCCCGTAGAGTCAGTAATGGCAACGTGAGGATCGGCAAATAAAATAGGAAAAATGGGAAGAGAGAGAGAATAACCTATGTATCCAAGAAATAAAACGAGGAGAATGGAGATTTTTGCTTTCACTCCTTTCATTTTTACATGACGTCGTGTTAAAATCTAGACCCTATGCTACCTATTTCATTTTCACATCAAGACATAGTAGTTCCACAAGCCATGGAACCTTTCTTTCAAAGTTTTAACCCACCTGTTCAGGAGGAGGATATCAAAAAGCAGATGATTAAGTTTTTGCTCGAAGATATTTCCCGAATGATTGCTAAAACTCTAAAAAAAGCTAAGCTTTCCTTAGAGTCATTTTAGCTTTAATGTACTCTAGATCTTTTTGAATGGTTTGTACTGTTTCATAGAGGGAAAGGAGAGGTTTTTCTCCAGAGTTTGCGCATGCTTCAAAATTGAGATCGATCACATTTTGAGATAAGAAACCTGGAGGGGATTCGAATGCTGCCCAGAAAGAATTAGCCTCCGAAGTCCCTAGAAGTTCATCAAAAAAGGAGAGGGTGGGATCTCCATTTTCAATTTCAGCATGCTGGGGGATAGAGACCCCGGTTTCAAACCAGGTAACGATTTCGTGGGAGGCAGAATCATGTGGAAGACACGTAATGCTCATGGGATACTTCCTTCATTTCTTCATGGTTATGGAGTAATCTGGGTCTTACAAAAATAATGACATTTCTCTTTTCCTCATCATCACGAGTTCTTGAAAAGAGGGCTCCGATAAGAGGAAGTGACCCAAGGCAGGGAATCCCTTCTCTTCTTTTCACTTTTTTATTTTTGTTCATTCCGCTGAGGACAACAAAACATTGATCGGGGACATGCACTTTCGTGAGCATGTTCGTTTTGGTGGTGGTAATTCCCCCGGTATAACTGATATCGCGAGTGGCTTCAGTAATCTCTTCTGAGATGTCTAGGGTAATGACATCGTCTCCACCGAGAAAGGGGGTAATCTTCAGAGATACCCCGACGTCTCGGTAATCGATATTGGCAGTCGTTTGTTGTGAAGCCCCTACCGTTTCAATACGGGTTCCAGGGAAGGGGATATTATCTCCTACAAAAACAGAAGTGCTTTTACCATCTTGAGCCACAATTTTCTGGTTGAGGATGATCTTGCTGTCGCCATCAATTTGGAGGGCGTGGATTAAAGCCCCAAGTGAAATAAAACTCCGACCTCTATGGAAGATTAAATCCCCAATGATCCCCATGTCAAAACCCTTATTTGTTGGGACGGGGCTTGGACCTGATGGTTTTTGTCTGAGATTTGCTGATTCAAAAGAATGGGCAAAAGGGTGCTCTCCAGTACCTGCTCCAAAACCGATCTTGTTTTTAATATCCCCCCCGGCAGCCCATTCAAGACCAAAATCAAGTCCATTTTTTACATTCGTTTCAATGACAAGAACTTCAATAAAAACCTGTCGTTGCTGCTGGTCTAGATTTTGGATGATGCCGAGTAACTTTTTAACGGCTTCCATTTTCCCGGAGAGGAGGATCGCATTGGTCGATTCAATCCACTGGAGTGATTGAATCGCTTTTTGCACTTCTGGCGATGAAGAAAAATCGGATCCTTTTAGGGCACTAATAATTTCAGAGCCGAGATGATACTGGAGTTTATAAAGGGTGTAATCTCCTTCAACTGAAGTAGAAATTCTCGATCTAGATTGATTTTGATGTTTTTCTGTTAGAGGTCTTGAGAGAATATAGCACCCTCCCTGTTCTCTTGTACGGCACCCATGTTGGTGCGCTACATTTAAGAGAAGAACGATGAGTTCTGAGGGTTGTAGTTCCGTTCCTGAACTGATACTGATCTTAAAATCGAGTTCTGTTTCATCATAAATAAAGCTCTTTTTGGAGATACGGCTCACAAAACGGACAAATTCAGACATGGAGACTTCATTGAAATGAATGGTGTATCCTGGATCCCCAAAAGCCACTAACACAAAAAAAACTAAAAAGAAGGAAATAGATTTCATCTGCGCTTAGATAGTTTACTTCTCTCCTGGATAGAAAGAAAGGGAGAGAGTTCTAAAAAGAGGGAAAATGAGATATAAATATCCCCTCAGAATAACCTGAGGGGCATTTTCTCTTAATATAAAATTAACGTGTGTAAAACAGAAGTTCGGCTTCTAGAGAGGCTTTGATATGTTCTGCCATCCGAAAACCGTGTTGTTCTCCTGGATAAAGATGGTATTCGGTCTTAATGCCCTTTGTTTTAAGGGCATTAAACATCATTTCAGCTTGTTCTTTGGGAACAACCCTATCTTCTTCACCTTGAAATAGGATAACGGGGCATGATAGCTGGTCGATATGATGGATAGGGGAGCGGTCTAGATAAAGCTGTCTTTCTTTCGGATAGGGACCGATGAGACCATCAGTATAATGGGCTTCGAATTTGTGAGTATGAAGCGCGAGTGCTTCAAGATCTGCAATCCCATAGTAGCTAGCTCCTTTCGCAAAAACATCTTTAAAGGTGAGGGCAGCAAGGGTAGTATACCCCCCTGCACTGCTGCCTCGAATATAAAGTCGTTTGGGATCAACAAGACCTTGCTTGGCGAGGTAGAGTGCTCCATTAGCACAGTCGTCGACATCGACAATACCCCAATTTCCTTTAAGTCTCTCTCGATAGAGTCGTCCATATCCTGAACTGCCGCCATAATTGACGTCGAGTACAGCAAACCCTCTTGAAGTCCAAAACTGAATTTTTAAATTAAAGGCTGCTGTTGTTTGAGAGGTAGGGCCTCCGTGGGACATCACGATAAGAGGAGGGGTTGTATAAAGAGAGGGATCGATATCTTTGTTTTTGGGTGAGTAATAAAATCCGTAGGCCTCTTTACCTCCTGTGGTAGGAAATGTAATATGTTGAGGAGTTGAGAGATATCCTTCGTCGATAGAGAGGTGTTGGGAAGTTTTAAGAAGGGTGAGTTCTTTATCTTGTAGAGTATAAATTCCTGTGGGTTGATCTATTTTCGTCCCAAGGAAAACAAGTTTATCTTGGGTGCTATGGAGGTCTCTGATAGTTACAAAGGGGAGGTCTACTGGAGAGTACTTGCCTGTTTTTCTATCGATCAGAACAAGGTGATCTACTCCTTTTTTAGTATAAACAGCTGCAATTTGATCTTTGTAAAAAGCGTAGTGATCTTCTCCAAAAATCCAATGGGGGCTTCCAATGTCTGCTTCCATTAAAGAGAGGGGCCCTGATAGGGTCATTAGATTCCAGAATCCATTTTTTTCATCTGAAAGGAAGTACAGAGTTCCATCTGGGGCCCATTTAGGTTCCATGACAGAGATATGATCGCCTCCTGCGACATGACATATATTGGAGAGGGTTCCCTCCTTTTGGATATCGGCAACCCAAAGATCTGAACTATCCCATGGCATATTGGGGTGGTCCCACGTAATCCAAGCTAATTGAGCTCCATTCGGGGAAATCACCGGGGAGGCATAAAAATCATGTCCTTGATGCACAGCCCCTTTTCCGACAAGAATAAGGCAATTTTCATCCCCCTTTTCTCCTACAGCAAATAAAAAAGAGTCCCGCTTTGCAAAATCAGCATATAACCAATCAGAGTCTATTTTTTCCCCGGAAAGAGAGAATAGAGCTTTTTCTTTAAAATCAAAAAAGACCCCTTCTCCCTTTTGAACACAATAAGCTCCTCCTCCATACTCATGGACAGGGGTCCTTACATTGGCTTGTTTCGGAGAAACTTCTCCCACTCCCTCCTTGACAAGAGCACACCTCCCTTTTTCATTCGGTCGTCTTTCAATCCAATAGATACCATGATCATCAACCTCGATCTCGGTGAGGGTGATTGCTTGCTGAGTGATGAGGTCAGATGTGATAGGAGAGGGCCATTCTATAGCTTGCATAGGGGAGAAGTATAATGGAGTAAGTTCCAATTGTGCAAAACCTTTTTTTAAGTATGATGAGGCTATGAGCATAGAAAAAGAGAGACTTCTCAATCGAAAAGAATGGGAAAAATGGGGCCCTTATGTAGCTGAAAGGTCTTGGGGGACTGTTCGAGAAGACTATAGTGAAGATGGGGAGGCATGGAACTACTTTACCCACGATATGGCTCATATGAAAACCTTTAGATGGGGAGAAGACGGGATTGCAGGGATTTGCGATCGTTATCAAGTTCTTGCCTTGACAATGGGGTTTTGGAATGGACAGGATAAAATTCTCAAAGAGCGCCTTTTTGGATTGACGACCTGGGAAGGAAATCATGGAGAAGATGTTAAAGAGTATTACTATTATCTCGATAATCTTCCTTCACATGCCTACATGAAGTATCTTTATAAATACCCGATGGCAGCTTACCCTTATGAAGAGCTCGTTCGTGAAAATCAGCAAAGGGGCGTTACTGATCGAGAGTATGAGCTCCTAGATACAGGGATTTTTAATAATAACCGGTATTTTGATATTTACATCGAGTATGCAAAAGTCTCAGGTGAGGACATTTGTATTAAGATTGAAGCTTTTAATCGTTCAAATGAAGAGGCTCCTCTTCATATTATTCCTCAGATGATGTTTCGCAATGCTTGGGGATGGGGGCATCACAGGGGACCAGAACCTGTTATAAAAAAGGGAAAGGGATGTTCTATTGTTGCTGATGATTCGAATGCCGATCCTGTTCCTCTTTTAAACATTACCTACCGCTTGGGGGAGAGATATCTTTATGGAGACGAAGGGGCTGAGATTTTATTTACCAATAATGAAAGTAATAATGCCAAGCTCTATGGATCAGAAAATCCTTCTTCCTATACAAAGGATGCTTTCCACAGAAAAATTATTCATCAAGAGGAAGCGACGAATCCCAATCTCATCGGTACCAAGTGTGCCCTTCACTACAATTTACTGATTCCAGCAGGGGGATCTAAGAAAGTTTTACTCCGATTTACTCACCAATCCATGGAGAATCCTTTAGAGGATGTTGAAAAGACGATTGCAGAGAGGAAAAAAGAGGCGGATGCTTTTTATGATGAGATCCACCCCAAAGAAGCCTCATCTGAAGATCGGATGATTCAAAGACAGGCTTTGGCGGGAATGTTATGGAATAAGCAGATTTATTTGTACGACGTTAACGTGTGGTTAAAGGGAGATGACCCTTCAAAACCACCACCTCACCCTCATCAGAATCTTCGAAATACCCACTGGAAGCATCTCATTTCCAAACGGATTCTTTTGATGCCTGACAAATGGGAATACCCTTGGTTTGCTGCTTGGGATCTCGCCTTTCATGCAGTGGTTGTTGGATTGATTGATATGGAATTTGCTAAAGACCAGGTTTGGTATCTTCTTTTCGACCAGTTTCAGCACCCTAATGGACAGGTTCCCGCATATGAATGGGAATTTTCTGAGCTGAACCCTCCTGTCCAGGCGTGGGCGGCGTATAAATTGTTTAAAATGGAGTATGAGAAGACCGGGGTTCGGGATATCTCTTTCTTGAAAAAGTGCTTTCATAAACTCATTTTAAATTTTGTGTGGTGGGTAAATAAAGTTGACTCTGTTGGGAATAACGTCTTTGAAGGGGGATTTCTCGGACTTGATAATATTACGGTGATTGACCGGAGTAAAAAAGTTCCAGGTGGAGGAGTCATTGAGCAATCGGATGGAACGGGATGGATGGGTCTTTTTTCCCTTGTTCTCATGAGGATGGCTCTTGAGCTTTCCAAGGAAGATAAAGATTATGAGTCGATGGCTCTGAAATTTTATGAACACTTTCTTTATATTTCGCATGCTTTGAAAAATTCAGAGAATCGAGATGTTCAACTTTGGAGTGAGACGGATGGCTTTTTTTACGATTTAATTAGTTTTCCTGATGGTTCGCATCAAAGAATTGCAGTTAGATCTCTTGTAGGGCTGATTCCCCTTTTTGCAATTGATATGATTTCTCATGAAGAGCTCGCTCAATGTAAGGAATTTGCGCAAAATTTTAAGTGGTTTAATGCAAATCGAGAGGATCTTGCAGGGGGGTGTGTTTCTGAAACACCCTCAGGAGATTACCTCCTTTCCCTTCTCAGTAAGTGTCAAATCGAACGGGTGTTGACTCATGTGTGGGATGTGACAGAATTTCGTTCGCAATATGGACTTCGCAGCCTTTCAAAAAGGCATTCCCATTCTCCATATGAACTCTTAAATCATCAGATTAGTTATGAGCCTGGGGAAGGGGAGACCCGTCTTAAAGGGGGAAATTCCAACTGGCGCGGGCCTATTTGGTTCCCTATTTCTTTTCTTTTTATCGATGCTCTTAAAAAGTTACATGAAATTTTAGGGGATGAATTTAAAGTTTCTGGAGAAAACATGCATGCGATGGCAGGTACATTTGCCTCTGGCATGATTGATTTATTTCGAAGAAATACTGAGGGGAATCGCCCTATTTTTGGGGACAATGAAACTCTGCAAAAAGATCCGTATTGGAAAGATAACCTCCTTTTTTATGAACACTTTCATGGAGATACTGGGAGGGGACTTGGATCGTCTCACCAAACAGGATGGTCCGGCCTTGTAGCCAATCTCATTGATGATTGGTTAAAGTAAGTGCAAGGATGGCCCCATTTTTATGGGGCACTTATTCTTTAGATAATACCTAATAACCTTAAAACGACAATAATAATGAGGATGGTCATTAGTCCGCCAAAAGGGAAGTATCCCCATTCACGGCTGTAATTCCAACGTGGTACAGCCCCAATCAACAGCAAAATTAAGAGCACGATGACAAGTGTAGAAATCATATAAATCCTATTCGTTTAAATTTAGAAAAAATCTAGCAAATTATTTTGCAGAGATTAATTCATCTATTTCATAAATAAAAAATATACGCAATATTAAATTTTCACTAAACGAAAGGCTAGAAATAAGGGGAATTCTTTTCGTGCAAAATCTTCCATTTTTGCTTTACTTCCCGTACTTGTTTTATCGGAGACCCACTCTTGAATTTCTGCAATATAAAAGCCCCCTTTGAGGAAAAGGCGACTTAAGTCGGTAAGGCTAGAGTGGTAAGACCAGGTTTTTTCAGAGGTAGGTTGTCCTGGATTGACAAGGATGGGGATTTTCATTGGACTGAGGTAGCGATCGACCCGTCGGTATTGAAGTTTTTTAACCTCATCAACACCCCAGTGCGTTTGACGGGGGATTCTAAAACAGGGGTGGTTCATGACGATGACTAGGGAACCATGGGGGTTTAGGTATTTATGGGCCGTTGCGATCACCTGCTCCTGAGGGAAAATATTTTGAAGGGCAAGAATGATGGCTGCATGGGAGAAAGTTTCTTTGAGCTCTAAAGGTTGTGTAAGGTCGTGGACTTGAAAGCGGTGTTTAGAGTGTTTTTTTGCAGCGCTAATGAGTCCTTCAGCTCCATCAATACCGAGGTAATTACAGGGGACATGGCGAGCGAGAATCCCTTGTCCGCACGCTAAATCGAGGAGAGAGTGGGAAGGTTCCAGATTGAGAAGTTTAAGAGTTCCCGGAATAACAACGTGTTGGTGGTAGTAATGTCCCTCTTTAGAGACGATGGAGTCGTACCATTTTGAGACATTTTTCCAAGAACTCATAGTCAGATAATCTTCTTTTGGGTTAGATTGCTATTATTATGAGTCAAAAAGACCTCTCAAGGCAAGTGAAAGATTTTGTCAGCCCTGTAACAACGCTGGTTCATATTAATCAGACGATTGAACAGGCCTTGGTTGAGATCCGTAGCCATGCAATTCGAGAAAAAATTATCTATTTTTATGTCATTAATGATGCGAATCAGTTGCAGGGGGTTGTATCCACTCGTAAACTTTTGTTAGAAGACCCTAAAAAAATGATTTCAGCCGTTCTTGAGAAAAAGATGGTTTGTTTAAAAGGGTCTCAAACTTTACGTGAGGCGATGGAATTTTTAGAGTTGCACCATCTTTTGGCTCTGCCCGTCGTTGATGATGAGGGGCGCTTACTTGGGGTTGTCAATGTAGATCTTTATGTTGAAGATTCTTGGGATATTGCAAACGGGGTTCATCGCAGTGATATTTTTCAGATGTTTGGGATGTATGTAGGGGAGGGAAAAGGGCAAAGTCTCTTTGTTTCTTACAGAAATCGGATGTTATGGATTTTTTGTAATATGTTTGGGGGGCTTGCTTGTGCTGCCATTTCAGCCTATTTTGAAGTGGTTCTTTCGAGGGTACTGCTATTTGCGATGTTTATCCCCCTCATCTTGACCCTTTCCGAATCCATTTCAATGCAGTCTTTGACCCAATCGATGCAGCTCATTCACGGTCGCAAATCGGGGGGATGGCATCATTGGATGGATAGTCTTCTTAGGGAATGGCGTATCATTCTCTTTATGGGGCTTAGTTGCGGAGTAGTGATTGGTTTCGCATCTCTTCTTTGGAAAGAGGGGTGGCTGCCGAGTTTAATTATTGGGATTTCTAATGTGGTTGGAGTCCTGATTTCAGCCATTATAGGATCTTTAGTGCCTCTTGTTATCCATCGGCTTCACTGGGATCCCAAGGTAGCAGCGGGGCCTGTTGTTCTGATGTTTGCCGATGTACTTACGACGACCCTATACCTCGGGTTAGCCACCTGGATTCTCATTTAAGCGAATTTTTAACGAAGCAAAGAGGTCTTAACTTTAATGAGTGCTGGAAGAAGTTGCTTCTTGAACGGTTTTTATCTAGATTATCTCGATCGGCATACACCCAACAATTCATTTTTAAAGGAGGTTTTCTTCTTGCCTATATTATGGAAATTGGACGAGAGACGACTGATCTCGATTTTTTACTCACAAGCATAGCCGCTAGTAAAGATGAGATAAAGGAAGCTATAGAAGAGATTATTG